>NZ_JAPJZK010000001.1:4643046-4943106 GCF_026309355.1 Spartinivicinus marinus | reverse complement strand
TAGTTTTAGTCTGCTTGTCAGTGTCAGTCGTTTGGGTAGTGGTTTTAGTGGCGGCAACTGGTTGCCGCTGCTTATCAAGTGTTTGCTGAAAAGGTTTTTTATCAGCAGGCTCAATCTCTGGACGAGGCTCAACAGCCGGTGCTTTTTCTTGCTGGCTTGTGGCAGGCTTCAGCTCAGAAGCCCCTATATTTAACAAGAAGGTATTCACTGCTTAACTCTCTAACTATTTACCAACTACTTATTTATTAACTACTTATTAACGACTTAACTCGCTAACAACCGCTACTACTGATTATTTTTTACTGACTAACCACCAACACCCTTACAAACGACTATTGCCGCTTTTTGTTGTTATCTAAGAAACAGCAATGGTTATGCCAAGCAGATTAAAGAGGATATATCAATTAATTGTGCTTTTTAAAAAACCTTCCACTAGTTTGTATTCTTGTTCAATGTCAGCCAACACTGTTTCAGTACCACGGATATCTCCCTTTTTACCCTTTTCCTCAAGGGTTAAACACATATTACCTAACGGCATGATACCCATGTTAAAACAGCTGCCTTTCATGCTATGTGCCAATTCTCTTAACCGATATGCATCACTTTCCGCAATAGCACTGGCCATTCCTTCGATGCGCATACTACTGTCACGCATAAAAGTTTCAACTAACATTGCAAACTCATCTTCCATTACGGCTTTCAATTCCAAAATGGCATCTAGGTCTACATGTGATTCAATCATCCCCCTCTCCTCAGAGGCTGCCACCAAAACACTTCACCCATAGCCTTTTGCCACACACTTTCCAGAGACAACAAAAGGCTTTAGTTGTCCCTTTAATCATTTGTCCATGAAAATACCACTTCAACACAATTCCCCTTTCCAAGATAAGTCACTTGTTGGCAAAATGAACGCAACAAGCTAATACCTCTGCCATGAAATAGCTGATCACCTTTCATATTTTGTAATTGTTGATAGTCAAAACCAGGCCCACTGTCTTCCACCCTGATCTGAACAAAGCCTCCTTGCTCAGTAGGGACATGATTTAATGCAAACCGAATGTAACCCTGAGCCAACCGCCGTAATCGGCTCTCTCGCTCAGCATAATACTCAGTAAATCCTTGGCTGGAATGTTTCAATGACGAGCTCATTTGTAATACGCCATGCTCCAGCGCATTGGAGTAAAGCTCAGATAAAATGGTATAAAGCTTACTGTTATGTAACCCCAAACCAGGAATTTCCATCAAACAATGTAGCACTAACGGAATCGGGTTATAGTTGCGGAGGGTTTCTGGCCGAAATTCAAAATTGACTGCCCAGTTTTGTGCCCCCCTTGCCGCAGATACCTCAAAGACTTCATCCTCATCTGCAAAGGTTTCCGGTGGCACCATCATTACTTCAACCATGGTCAAATCATCGGTAGGTTCACCAATAAAACTAAATACTGATTTGCGAATCTCTTCAAATAGGCTGTCAATCTGATTATTTTGCTTAAACACTTGTTGTAGCCGTTCTACCCCAAAAAATTGCTTAGCTTCATCTTGTGCTTCAATCACCCCATCACTCATCAGTAATAAGCGATCATCATTCGCCATTTCAATCAGTTGATATTCTGCATTAAATTTTTGAGCACCAAGAATACCTAACGGCAAGTGCTGAGAAGTCAACGCTTCAAATTCTCCCGTACAGTTGCGGTATAAGTAACAATCGGGCAGACCACCAATCCATAATTTAACCAGCTTGCTGGTAAAATCTAAATCCACCATAACAGCACAACAAAAACTGGAAACTGGTAGTACTTTTTTCAGTTTATTATTAATTTCAGCCAACACCTCTGGCATGGAAAAACCTTTATTAATCATGCCATAAAATATTTCTGCTAATGGCATTGCACCAATGGCCGCGGGTAACCCATGCCCAGCAAAATCGCCTAACAATACCATCATTCCACCAGATGGCTTGCGAGCAGCAACAACAATATCACCGTTAAAAATTGCAAAAGGCGATTGCACAGCACGTAAATTAGGTGCATTTAAACAACCTGAATGAGCAACTTTGTCAAAAATTTCCTTGGCTACTGTTTGTTCATGTAATAAATATTGATTGTGCTCAACAATTTTATCCCGCTGTTCTTGAAGGGTATTATGCATTACCCGCATGCGATTAAATGCATTAATTTTAGCGCGCAGGATAGTGGCATTATAAGGCTTAGATAAAAAGTCATCCCCACCCACATCTAAACAACGAGCCAATGACTCCGCATCGGTTAGTGAGGTTAAAAAAATGATCGGTACCAGTTCCTCCCCCGCCAATGCTTTAATTTGTCGTGCGGCTTCAAGCCCATCCACATTAGGCATCATTACATCAAGCAATACCAGCTCAGGGCACTCTTGCTGATATAAATCAATGGCTTCTGCACCATCGGTTGCAATGATGACTCGATGTCCCAGCTTATTAACAATTGTCCTTAAAATAAGCCGATCTGTTTCTGTGTCATCTGCAATTAATATGGTTAGGCCCATAGTTTTACGCTTAAATGCTAGAATAGTGATAGTCAGGTCAGAACAAGCGATGACGATTTGATAACATAGATCAATGCACTTTGTTACAGTGTGTAACAGCCACTGCTAGTTACCCGCTATTTTAAGTATTACCGTCGGTTGTTGTACTTCATTTGTTACATATACCACTCCTGCCATTAACGTAACCGTCCATTCACAAAACGCTAACAGAAAGAAAAGGAATATGTTCAAACAATTCAACTTAAGTACTACTGAATAGCAAATAATTGTTCAAAGTTAGAAATTAATAGGATCTTTTTTACATCAGGTTTGCAATTGACGATTTTAATATCTGCTTCATCACCACCAGCATGATCTCGCAACAATAACAACATGCCTAATGCAGAGCTGTCTAAATAGGTTGTTTCATTAAGGTCGATCACATATTCAGCGGGGCGTCTTGGAATTCGCTCATATGCATCACGAAAGGCTTGATGTTCACCAAAGTCAAAACGACCCTGAATTTTGATGGTTAGTGCTTTGCCATCCTCTGACTTAATCGTGGATATAGTCATCTTATCCCCCTTTAATCATTCCCTTATTCATTTAGCATAGCATTAAACAACTTGTCAGTGCTGACGAGATTGGTGGACCATTACCCATTCATCCAGTAGCCGTTGCTCTCTACGGGTTAGCCTCACTTGCTCTGAAGCCGCTAGTCGTGCCTGCAACTGTTCAACTTTTCTGGTTTCTTGATGAGCCTGTTGCCATTGCTGCTGGGCTTGTTGCCATTGCCGAGTCACCGCTACAAGCTGCTGCTGCTGTTGCTCAATGGCTTGCCCTAACTGAGATAAAAAGTTACTCATCATTTGTAACTGCTGGATATTAACATGGGGGCCAGTCGCCTGCTGTTGGTAATCTGCCTGAAATTTAAATAGCTGCTGTAGCTGCTGTTCAGCATGTAAACACTGCTGTTGGCACTCTTGCAGGTATCGCCCTGCTGATGTTTCTTTAGCCTGATTTACTTTTAATACGACATTGAGCTGTGCTGCAGGTTTCATTGTCATTGCTCCTAGCTACCACTTCACCATTACTCCTACCTAAACTAGCTAATTAAATTTACCAATTACTAGCACCTTACCCCATAGGAGTTGATAACAACTGTTCCAGCTGACTGATGCTATCCGCCAGGGTAGCTTGCTCATTCAACCCTTGAGTTAAATAGCGCTCTAGCTGCGCCCTTCGCGAAATAGCTTCATCGGTTACCACATCACTCCCTTGGGTATAGGCCCCAATGTTGATTAAGTCACGGTTTTTTTCAAAAGCTGAGACTAATTGTTTTAACCGTTGAGCACTGGTCAAATGACTGGTTTTCACTATCGCAGGCATTGCTCGGCTAATTGAAGCTTCAATATCGATAGCAGGATAATGACCGGCATCAGCCAAATGACGAGACAATACCAAGTGACCATCTAAAATAGCCCGCGAAGCATCTGCAATAGGGTCTTGTTGATCATCGCCTTCCGCCAGTACAGTGTAAAACGCCGTAATAGAACCACTGCCTTGCGCGCCATTGCCCGCCCGTTCCACCAGCTGAGGTAACTTAGCAAAAACTGACGGTGGATAACCTTTAGTCGCTGGAGGCTCACCAATCGCTAAGGCAATTTCTCGTTGCGCCTGGGCATAGCGGGTGAGTGAGTCCATCAATAACAGCACACTTTTGCCTTGATCACGAAAGTGCTCTGCAATGCGGGTGGCTAACATAGCTGCCCGCAACCTGACCAGTGGAGAATCATCAGCAGGTGAGGCCACGACCACAGAACGAGCCAAGCCGGCTTCCCCCAAAGTATGATCAATAAACTCCTTCACCTCACGGCCCCGCTCACCCACCAGCGCCACAACGATTATGTCAGCCGCCGTAAAGCGAGTCATCATTCCTAACAGCACACTTTTCCCTACGCCACTGCCAGCAAATAGCCCTAATCGCTGGCCTCGACCAACAGTTAACACTCCATTGATGGCACGAATCCCTACATCCAAAGGCTCCTTGATAGGCTGTCGAGAAAGTGGGTTAATCATTGGCCCGTAAAGCTCTACATAGTCTTCCACATCTAATGGCCCTAGCCCATCAAGCGGCTTACCCAAACCACCCAGAATACGCCCCAATAAGCCTGATCCTACAGGTACCAAAGTTTCACTGGCCATTGGAATCACTTTTGCGCCAGGGTGAATCCCTTCTGCAGAGGTCAGCGGCATCAGAAATAGCTTGTCCCCTGCAAAACCCATCACTTCAGCTTCTACCTGGGTATTGTCATCCGCCACCACCATGCAGCGCTGCCCCGTAGCGATTCGGCAGCCCACCGCCTCCAAAGTCAGCCCGACCATGCGAGTCAATCGACCTTCCACTAAAGGCTGAACTGGCTGAGTCAAGCTTGCTTGATACGGTTTAAGCCTTTCGGTGAGTGGCATTCTCAAGTGCGTCATGGTGATGAGCTATCGGCTGGCTGACTGTTGTCTAGGGGGAGGGCTTCTGCAGCAGGATTATCCGCAGTAACGGGGGCAGCCTCAGGCTGGGTAGTTGACTCTTCAACAACCGGTTGCTGTTGAATCGTTTGTGCATGGGTATGTAAGTGTTGCTCTGCCAACCTTTCAGTCAGCTGGCTTAATCTTGCTTCGACAGAAGCATCAACCAGACTATTGGCTGTCTCTACCCGGCAGCCACCTGGTAATAGCTTATCATCTGGTAATAACTGCCAATTTTCACCTTGTTGAGCTACATGCTCATTGATTAAGTCAATATCCTGCGGGTTTAAGAACACCTTAATCTGTTGATCAGTAATTGGCATCGCTTGTATAGCAGCTCTGACGACCGTAGTAATTTGACTGGAGTCCAGTTGTAGCTCTCGCTGAACCACCTGCTTCGCAATAGCAATTGCGATATTCACCAGCTGTTGCGTCAAAGCTTCATCTTGGTCGGCAATAGGGTTATATAATGCATTAATTAGCTGCTGTAAGCGCCCCATTTGCTTATGCAGCTCTTCAATGGCTGCTTCCTGGCCTTGCTGTAAACCTTGCTGGTAGCCGTCTTCTTGCCCTTTAGTTAACCCCTCTTGATATCCAGCGGTTTTACCTTCCTCTAATCCAGTTTGCCAGCCGAGCTGTTTTCCTTCATTAAAACCCGCTTGAAAACCCTGCTCTTGCAGCTGATCAGCATCCATGGCAGCGGGTGGCGAGGCGCTTGGTTGTGCACTAGATGAAGTCTGAGAAGGAAGTGGCGCAGATGGCTGGGCTACCGGCTGATGTGTAACGGGTGCTGGTGCTGGTGCAGACTGCTGAGTTGTCGGCTTAGGTGGTGGACGTCGCTCCGCATCTCGCATGCGATGCTTAACAATGTGCCGAGCATTAGCAAAGACTGGCAGCCCAAATGACTGTACATCCACCGCCTCGCTTGCAGAAATTACTCGTTCTTCCTTATTCTTAGCCATGTTTTGTTGCTAGTGCTCAACTAAGTACCCAGTTTAGATCAACCTACACCATTTCCTCTCCACCTTTACCTAAGGCAATTTCTCCAGAGTCAGCCATTCGTCGGGCGATGCTGAGAATTTCTTTTTGTGCTGTTTCCACTTCACTTAAGCGAACAGGCCCTTTAGCTTCCAGGTCATCTTGGAGTAATTCCGCCGCCCGCTTAGACATGTTTTTGAAGATTTTTTCCTTCACTGCTTCATTGGCACCTTTCAGTGCCAAAATCAGTACATCCGAAGAGACTTCACGCATCAATGCTTGGATACCTCGATCATCAACATCTGACAAGTTATCAAACACAAACATCAAATCTTCAATTTCGGTACACAAATCTTCATCAACTTGCTTAATAGACTCCATTAACGGGGCTTCGATAGAGCCTTCTACATAGTTCATTATATCAGCAACCCGTTTCACCCCACCCATCGTGGTGGTTTTGGTTGACCCACTGCCAGAGAACTGGCGTTCCAAGATGTCATTTAGCTCTTGTAATGCCGCTGGTTGAACCGTTGTCAGGTTAGCAACCCGTAGCATAATATCCAGGCGCACCTTGGCATCAAAATACCCCAGAATTTCTGCTGCTTGGTCTGCATCTAAATAGGCCACCACAATGGCTTGGATTTGAGGGTGTTCATAACGAATGATATCGGCCACAGCTCGCGGCTCCATCCACTTTAAGGTATCCAGGCCAGTGGTATTACCTCCCAGTAAGATGCGATCAATCAGGCCACTGGCTTTATCTTCACCAAGGGCCTGGGTCAACATATTGCGAATATAACCATCGGCTCCCATACCCAAGCCAGTCTCATGACGAACAATTTCTATAAAGTATTTCAGCACTGATACAACTTTGCTGCGATTAACATCTTCCAGCTGTGCCATCATTGCCCCTACTTTCTGAACTTCTTTAGGGCCCATATGTTTTAGTACTTCTGCAGCGTCAGCCTCGCCTAAACTCAGCAAAAAAATTGCTGAACGTTCAACACCTGACATTTTCGCTGCCTCAGCAGTTTCTTCTGATACCACAGAGGGGGGACTGCCAGCTTGCTCAGTCATCTTCTGATACCCAATGTTTTATCACTAATGCCACTCGGCCAGCATCATCACCAATAAGCTCTCTCACCGCATTTAGCTGCTGCTCATAGCCTTCGTGAGGGCCTGGCAACAAAATACTGCTACCTGCACCTGAAATGCTGACTTGATCTTCTGCCAATGAGCCACCTTCACCCAACGACTCCAAATCTTCCAGCCCTTCCATACCACCAACACCAGCTGCAGCAGCTACAGGCTCAGGTTTAGCGAATAAATGACGCACCATAGGCTTTAAAAAACCAAATAATAAAATCAGCAAAAATATGCCAGCCAATACTAGTTTGATAATTTCCCAGAACCAGGGTTGCGTCCAAAATGGAATTTCTTCGATGGCTTCTGTTGGCACATCTACGAAAGCAGAGTTAATGACATTTACACTATCACCCCGTGATACATCAAATCCTACCGCATCTTTGACTAGCTGGGTGAACCTCGCTAGTTCGTTGTTATCCCAAGGTGTACGAACGACCTCATTGGTGTCTGGCGTTACAGTCACCAGGTCATTGACTACCACAGCGACTGTCAACCGCTTTAGTCGCCCCTGTTGAAAACGAGTATGGCTGATGGTTTTGTCTAGCTCAAAATTACGAGTGGCTTGCACTCTAACATCTGAAGGCTTCGCAGCAGCCGCCTGACCACCTTCACCCGCTTCTACTTGCTCAGGTACGGTTACCTCTCCTGGAGGTTGATTAGAGAGGGCTCCTGGTACCCCGCCTTGGCCTGGACCCGTTTGGCGGCTTTCATCTAAGGTTTGCTCACTGCGTAAAGCAGGTGTATCTGGGTTAAATAGCTCAGATGTTTGCTCAATGGCAGTAAAATCAATATCGGCAGCCACCTCTGCTTTATAATTATTCTGGCCCAGGATTGGCTCTAAAATATTATGGACTCGCTGCACCAACCCTTCTTCAACTCGACTAATGTACTCTCGCTGCTGATTTGCAACTTTGAGCCTGCTCTCTTCAGCGGTAGACTCCACCGATAGCAGCTGGCCATGTTGATCCACTACTGCCACTCGTTCAACGGGCATATCTGGCACACTAGCAGCGACTAAGTTACGAATGGCTTTTACCTGTTCTGGCTTCAAGCTACGAGTACCATATAACTCCAGAAAAACGGATGCAGAGGGCTGACGAGCATCGCGAATAAAGACAGAGCGTTTAGGAATAGCTAGGTGCACTCGGGCATTTCGAACGTTATACAGACTGGCAATGGTTCGGGCCAACTCGCCTTCAAGGCCTCGGCGATAGCGAGCATTCTCTAAGAACTGGCTGGTGCCTAAGCCTTGTTCTTTATCCAATACTTCCAAACCTATATTGGTTTCATCCGTCACATCAGCAGCAGCTAATGCCATTCGTGCTTTTGCTACCTGGTCCGCCTCCACTAAAATAATGCCGCTGTTTGGCTCTATTCGATAGTTAATCTCACTATCCTGTAGCGTTTGCACAACTTGGGCACTGTTAAATCCTTGCATTGAACCATAAATGGGGCGAAAGTCTGGTGACTGAGACCAAATGACAATGGCAAAACCAATCGCGACACTGGCCGCTAACCCTACCATTAAGGCAATTTGCCTAGCGATAGACAGGCCACTGAGTGACTCTAACAACTCCCCACCAAAACGGTTTGGCGCTGCAGCCTGATTACCCAACACAGCTGGTTGAGTATTGTTAGATTCAGCCTCGGTTGTTGCCATTGCAATATCCAACCATTAAATGGGCATTTTCATAATCTCTTCATAAGCACTGACTAGCTTATTACGTACCTCTACCATGGCATCAAAGGCTACTTTTGCCTTTTGGCTTTCAACCATGACTTGAGGCAAATCAATGGTGGTATCACCTCGATCATAGCGATCTCTTAATTGGCCACTGATTTGTTGCTGGGTATTAACCTCATTGATGGCCTGTTTAAACATATCTCCAAATGAAGGCGTCACTTGCTTGACGTCCCCTTCTGCCGCCTGATCAGTAACTAATAGCTTACCAGGCAATGGCGTTGACATGGCTTCAGCCTGCATAGCTCGCATTTCAACAAGCAAACGATTCATGGATAACTGCGAAGACATAATGACTAAACTCCCTGAGCAGCCAATGACAAACAATTGGCTTTCTGTCAGGGCGCTGCATTTTTTAAGCCAGCCATTATGTTAAACAAAATATTTTCTTCTTTTTCAATTGGTTAAGGAGCTAACTTAAAAAGCCTTTGAAGTTTTAGCCAGTCACTGTTACACACTAAAGTGATTTCTCGTTTATGAACCCCATTAATGAACTAAGGAGCTGCTTGTTTGAATATATTAATTACTGGTGCGGCTGGTTTTATTGGTAGTGCCATTGTGGCTGAGTTATTAGCTCAAGGGCATCAGGTGTATGCCTGCGTGCGAAATCCACGTAATTTACCCAAGCATCCCAACTTATCGATTATTTGCTTAAACCTAGCTGACTGCCTGACTCCTAAAAGCTGGCTCCCTCATTTAAAACCTATCGATGCTGTGATTAATTGTGCGGGTATTTTAACGGAAACCAAGCCCGGTGATTTTGAGCAGTTGCATTACCATGCACCCAAAGCATTGGCTGAAACCTGCTTACAACAAGGCATCAAATGCTTTATTCAGTTATCCGCTTTAGGCAATCCTACAGATGGTGCCTTTATCAGGAGTAAACATCAGTTTGATGATTATCTTATTGAACAGTTTCCCTCAGCCATCATTATCAGGCCTTCCGTCGTATTATCTTGCCGGGGCTCTTATGGAGGCACCTCATTGATGAGAGCCATCGCCAGTTTGCCGATGATTCCACTGGCTGGCGATGGTAACCAACAGTTTCAGCCCATTTTACTGGAAGACCTGGCTAATATCGTATGCCGGCTGTTGACGTATCAAGGCGATAAACGAGTTTTTTACCCTGCGGGGCCAGAGATATTGTCAATTAAAGAATTTTTAGGCAACTTGCGACAATGGCTAAAATGGCCTGAACCTCACTGGTTACCCACTCCATTAAGCTTATTTAAAAAACTGGCAACGCTGAATAGCAAACTCAAGATTGTGCCATTTAACGACACTCTGTTAACCATGCTGGAACAGGGAAATGTTATACCTGATAATGAATATCAGGCCCTTTCCCAAGAACTGAATTACTCACCACAATCGGTTAAATCAACCCTATTAAATACACCCAGTTTTGTGCAAGACCGCTGGCACGCCAAGCTTTATTGGATTAGACCAGTACTTTGGTTTGCCATTACCTTTATTTGGTTGCTCTCAGCCGTTGCTGGGTTTATAGCAACCCCCGAGCAATTCGCCCCCACCCTGAATGCCCTGGCAATTCCTCCCGCTTATCAATCAACACTTGTGGTATTAACCTCACTATTAGACTTAAGTTTAGGTATGCTATTTATTATGGGGTGGCGCCCTAAATTGATTCTGAGCTTAATGGTATTGTCAGTTTTAGGTTACACCTTAATGTTAGGGCTATTTGCACCATTTACTTGGTTAGACCCCTTGGGTGGGCTGATTAAAAATGTAGCGGTGTTAATGATGTTGTGGTGTTACTGGGTAATTAAAGAAGCACGTTAAGGGCACATCTAAAAATGTATTTTTAGATGTGCCCTTAAGAAAACTAGTGTTTAAACAAACAAGTACAGAAGTATAGTCAAAACAAATGGCAGAATATTATTTATTATTAAAATTAGTGCATATTATTTCTTCCACCCTGCTGTTTGGCACAGGATTGGGTACCGCTTTTTATATGTGGCGTGCTGATCGCAGTCAAAACCTGAATACCATCGCCATTACCAGCCAAAATGTTGTTTTAGCCGACTGGCTATTTACGACACCTGCCGTCATTATCCAACCCGTTACCGGTATTTGGATGTTACTGCTGGTAGGATTACCGTTGACCACCTCCTGGGTAATGGCAAGCTTGGTTTTGTATGTTATTACTGGGCTCTGTTGGATACCGGTGGTTTATATTCAAATTAAGGTGGCTAAACTGGCTAAAGCTGCTCTTAGTGAAAATCAACCACTACCTGCCGTTTATCGAAAGCTCATGACCTATTGGTACAGTTTGGGTTGGCCGGCCTTTATCAGTGTAATGGCTATTTTTTATTTGATGGTGTTTAAACCCATTCTTTGGTGATCAACATTATGAAAGTACTGCATACGCGTCAATCACATGTTGTAAAGCAAATCAACCAGTTTAATCAACAAGCCAGTGATGCTGATCGGCGTTTAAAATTTGAAAAAATGCAAGCATCTGCTTTTGTTTTTTTCAGAGGTACTAATCACATCTACTGGCACGATGTTTCCCGCGACTGGCGCATCAGTCTTTATGGTGGCCGCCCTGAAACCCAAGTCTGGTTACAAGGTGATGCCCATGTCTATAATTTTGGTGCGTTACATGATCATCATGGCCAAATTTACTATGGCATGGATGATTTCGATGATGCCATTATTGCTGATTACCAATTCGACTTATGGCGGTTAGCCACCAGTTTAGTCTTAGACTTGCAACAACATGATTATTATCAGCAAGACCTTGCTGAACAAGCAGTACAACGACTGGGTAAAGCTTATTTGCAAGGGGTTGTTGCTAGCAAAACCGACGACTCTGCTATTTACATTGAAAATGCTGTTAAGCCGATTAAAAAATTTCTGACCAAAGTCCATCAGAAGAATACCCGCTTAAACATGCTGCAAAAATGGACTACCTCTGACTTAAATCGCTTTAATTATGCAAATCCTAAATTAACTGAATTGTCCGACCATGTAAAAACCAACCTAACGGGTGCATTGCTAGATTACCATCGTAGCCAACAGTCCATTACACCAGATTTTACCAGCCGTTTTGAAGTAGTAGACCTGGTCAAACGGGTCAAAGCCGGTACAGGATCACTCGGTAATCAGCGCTTTTATGCATTAATCCAAGGCCCCACACCAGAAGAAAATATTATTCTGGATATCAAACAGCAGCAACAGCCCGCAGCAATTCGTTGCTTTCCGAAAATTGAACAACACTGGTATTACAGTCAATTTACCAATGAGGGCCAACGCCATGCTGATGCCTATTCAGCCATTGCCGAGCATCCAGATGCCTGGCTAGGCTGGTTGAGTTATAACGATGAATTGTATTCCGTGAGAGAACGCTCACCCTTCAAAAAAGACTTCCCCACCCACAAGCTATTTAAACCCAAGCATTATTTAACAATGGCTGAGATATGGGGTGAAATATTAGGTAAAGAACATGCCCGCGGCTCCATTCAGGTGCAGGAACCCAACCACCGATTTATTCATTATGTTAAAAATGAGTTAATGGAACATCAAAAAGAGTTTATCAAACTACTATCTGCTGTTTCAGTTCACTACGCAAGATGTGTGGTGCAGGATTGGGGGTATTTTCGGAATAGCGGATTGTGGTAATTTATAGCGTAATTACTATGACCACTATAAATTTACATTTCTTCTTGATCTTCTCTATAAAACTAGAACCATTGATGACTTCATCATGTGCTTTTGAATAATGCTAATGGTGTTGTCATCAACGGCTTCATTAGTTTCACTCAAGGAGTAACTTTTAAAACTCCAGCATTCTAAAACAAGTAAAGCATCATTTTTTGCACCATGTTTTTAATAGTGTTTCCCAGATCGATATACTTGACTATTCCCATCGCGAATCATTTTTAGGTTTTGTTATCATCATTCTTCACTCCATTCACCTATTTCAATAGGCTAATGAGGCTTCGTCACTTGATGGCCTCACCTAGTGGTCCATGTGCAAAAAAGAACCTTGCCAGAAAATAAATGGTTTTGAAAACTGTTACCCAACTTTACGCATGAACCACTAGAAACCCTTCGTCTTGGGTATATATTTAAAAGCTAACGCCCTATTTTTCGATATAAACCTTTGTGAGCCTGTTTTTCTTGATATTCCTTCACCCATTCAACAAAACTCGCTGCAGGTAATGGAGGTGAAAAGAAATACCCTTGTGCTTGATCACATTTTAATTTTTGTAAAAATTCCAATTGTTTTTTCGTTTCTACACCTTCTGCGATGACGACCAAGTTTAAGCTGTGAGCTAAGCTAATAACAGAACGAACAATTGCCTGCGCCTCATTATTATGCAGTAAATCTTTAATAAAAGAACGGTCTATCTTTACTTTGTTAACAGGAAAACGCCACAAATAGGCTAAAGAGGAATAACCCGTTCCAAAGTCATCAATCGAAATACTTACACCACGCCTGGCAAAATGGTGAAGTGCTTGCGAAACAGCATCCGCGTCATTCATTACCATGGTTTCTGTAATTTCCACTTCTAGACAGCCAGGCTCCATTGTCAACTTTTGTAAAACTCGATCGGCAGTGCCTGTAATATCTCCATATTTAAATTGAGATGCAGATAAATTAACCGCCACCTGTAACTTCCCCAATTCATTTACCTCACTCCATTCCTGGCACTGCCTACAAGCTTCCTCTAGCACCCACTCACCAATATCAGTAATAAGATTACTCTGCTCTGCAATAGGAATAAATTTATTGGGAGTAATTAAACCACGGTTGGAATGTTGCCAACGAACTAACGCTTCCATCCCTACCACATGTGATGTATTTAAATCTATCTTGGGTTGATAATAAACAAGGAATTCATCGGCCATTAAGGCACGTCGCATGTCTTTTTCTAGTGCATTACGTTCTTGTACCCGTCGATTCATTTCATCGTTATACATTCGGTATTGATTGCGCCCCAAGTTTTTAGCCTCATACATTGCCATATCAGCATTTTTTAATAACTGATCACAATCATTACCATCATAAGGAAATAAAGTGACGCCTATACTGGCACCAATATGAATAGTGTGGCCTTGACAATCCACCGTGCAATTAAGCAAGTCGTTCATCCGTTGGGCCATATTTTCCACTTCAACTTCAGAACGCAACCCACTGGAAATCACTGCAAACTCATCCCCTCCTAACCTAGCTGCAATATCAAACCCACGAATAGAGTTTAATAAAATATCTGCGACTTTTTTCAGTAACTCATCACCCACCATATGTCCCAAGGTATCATTTACATCTTTAAACTTATCTAAGTCTATGAAAAATAATGCAACGATTCCTTCAAACCGTTCAGCACGATTAATGTTTTTCTTTAACTCATGCTGAAACATCACTCGGTTGGGTAAGTTTGTTAAAAGATCATAAGAAGCCAAATACTGTAAACGCTGCTCAGCCATTTTCCGGTCGGTAATATCAGTATGTATACCAACCACCCCCCCATCACTGGTTGCATATTCCCTAAACTCAATAAAGCGATCCTGATTTAACTCTATCAAATGCGCTCGTCCAACTTTATCCCTAGTGAGCATAATACTCTTAATCCAAGTTTCTAAAGGCACATCAACGGAGACGACACCTTCTCGATACATAATACGTAAGATATCTTGAAATGAGGCTTGGTCAGGTAACAAGGTTAAGCTGTAAAAATTTCTAAAGTGTTGATTACATAAAATAAGCTGGTCTTGTTCATCAAACAGTACAAACCCTTCTGACATACTTTCAATAGCATCACTTAACTGTGCTTTAGCTTTTTCAATTTCTTGATTGGTTGATTCTAATAAATGGGTTTTTTCTGTTAGCGAGTGCATCATACCTGCGATACTATCACTTAGAAATTCAAACTCTGAAACTCCTCTATAACTTGGTTGATTACCTTTTTTAATAGCACCAATAATGCGATTAATGGGATTTCTAACCTTATAGCTCAAAAAATAAAACATTAGCCCGGTAATAATTACGATAGTGATCAACGCTATACTAAATGCATAGCGATATACAGGCTGCTCCATTGTTCGTAACGCCTGGGCTTTAGGCTTTAATAGAATAATACGCCACTGCCATGGCTGAAATAATTGAGAGTGAACAATATAGTCTGTCAATTTATCAATGACAGCAATCGAGGCATCTGTTAATAATGAAGTTTCAATAGTTGCTAATGTTGCTCTGGGTAACTCTGTTTTAACGATGACTTCTTGTAAGTTATTATCAAAAACAATAACGCCTACATTATTAGCACGTACAAAGTCCTCGATGGCCACCATAGTGGATACTTTTTCCAATCTGACTAGCTTTTCATTAGTTGCATTTCCTGTTTGAAACAATTTATCTACGTTGGTATCGCAAATATACAGTACACTGCGGGATAACCAGTTGAGATTTTCTTTAATTTGATGGTTGGCTGAATCAGAAATTGAATATGAAGTAAATAGATATAAAACAATAACCACCAAGCTAACAAACACCAGAAAAGGCGTAAAAACACGGAATGCAAAAGAGTTAACCAGTTTCTTTAGCATTACTCATACCTTCCTATCCTACCACTCGCATTGGCTATACTTTTTCCATAATTTACTAATTATCACTGGCTGCTTCCATTAACTACTTTATTTAATAGGTGTAAAAACCGGCGGTTTCGTTCTCAGCGCCTCAGGCCAAACTATTTCCTTTTTTCCTTGCTGCCATTGAATAGTGAGAGGAAACCGCTTTACCTGAACACCGGTTCGATCAACAGCATAGCGCCCAATTAAACTGTATGTATCTAGTGTAAATAATGCTTCCCTCACTTTATCTCGATTAAATGAGTTAGCCCGTTTAACCGCTGCTTCTAAAATTTGTCCCGCAGCAAAGGCAGTAGCCGCATGGTAAGAAGGAGATATGGTATAAGTAGCTTCGAAGTTTTTAGCAAATTCTTTTGCTCCACCTTTAATACTACCCTGGTCTTTTATTTTCTCCCAAATTGACACCGCAAAGGTATTTTCAACCTCAACAGGCCCTAGTGTAGTTAAATATTTTGGCAGTGTTGGACCAACTGTTGCCAAATAGCCTCTCGGCTGCCAATGAATTGCCGTTAATGCCTGACGCATCGCTACTGACTCTTCAAAATGTCCTGTCATCATAAGAATCTGTGCTCCAGACTGGCGGGCAACTGTTGCTAATTCTTGATAATTAACTGCACCTTTTGCAAATACTTGGTAATACTTGATAGTTAAACCTAGTCTTGTCGCCCATTCACGGGCGCCTAATCCAACACTTTTTGAAAAACTATCATCAGGACTTACAATGGCTAACTTATCTTCCTCCATTATTAGCAGCATTTTTAAGAAGCCTAGGGTATAGCGGCTAGCGGGTGTCCACATACCAAACACATTATTAAAGCCTTGTTGCCAGATTTTATCAGACGCCGCACCAGCAGCCAGCATAGGATAACCATAACGCTCTGCTACTCCTGATACCGCTAAGGTAATGGCACTTGAATAAGGGCCAAAAATAAAGTCAACTTTATCTTTAGTGATTAGCTCTTCATATAACGCAGGGGCTAAACCTTTCTGACTTTGATCATTTTTTATAACAATATCGACTTGCCGCCCTAGCAGTCCTCCTCGACTATTGACTTGCCTTTGCCAAAGCCGATAGGCTTTCTGCTGCATATCAGCCATCAACGCATATCGCCCCGTTAAGCCCAGCGACAAGCCAATTTTGACGGACTCTTTAGCAACCGCCCAATGACTTCCTAACCCTAGCAACAACAACCAGCCTATCAATAAACACAGCTTAGTTATGCTAGATTGACAGAAAAAAATCACAATGTTTTATACCCTTCCCAAATGACTTTTAGGGTTTGTTGTCGTCGCTCTTCACCCCAATCATTTATAAAAACATAAACTCATGGGGCTTCATCGCTTGACAGCCGCCCCTAAAAGCCATTCGCTTTGGCTATATTAGCTAAAAATTGCAATGAGTTAGTTACAGTATAATTAAGTCGTAATCACTGTGCAGGTGCAATTATCAAGAAGTAACAATCCAAGCATGGAATAGCAGCAAATGGTTGGAAAGCAAGTAACAATAAGGCTTTTGATAACAATGATACTTTAGAGATATGGGCTATATTAATTATGCTCTCATTACCAATGGTTATTTAATATATATAGATTTATATGATGTATAAATAGAAGCGTACATCACTGGCATCAGTACTAAATAGCCTAGTCCCAATGGTATTGCAGCAATGATAGCCATTACGAGCATTAAAACGCCATAAATAATAAATGGCAAAATATTGCGTAAACAACCTTGAAAGCTCATAACCATAGCAGGCCATGCATTGAAATCATTCAAAATAACTAAGGCAGGAGCGAACCAAACCATCATAACAATGGGTAACAATAGAGCCAAAAATAACAACCCAAAGATAAGCGCAACAGCCATGCTAAAATCCGAGTACCCACTTGGGCTCATCATATTAAAACCAAAGGCTAACGCTATCAAAAAGAGCACAGCAAAAACTATCACTGACAATACAATACTTAACACTGCGACTAACACCAGCTGACCCAGATTGCGCTGAAACCCTTCAAAAATATCGACTATTTCCATCCCTTGCCCAGTATCCAGTTTATAACTGGCATAAATAAAGCCTGCAGTAAAGATTGGCGCCACGAAACCAGACACTAAGTTAACAAAAGGGATAACTGCCAAAATAATGACAATGACCCAGTAAACAATAGTTGCCAAAATCCATAAACCAGGCTTACTACCAAACAGCTTAAAAGCATCGCTAATCCAGCTGACACCTGAGCCTGCGCTTTGTTTAGTCGGTTCATGCAAGTGCAAATCGGCTGAGTGGTCACCAATTACATCAGCCTCAGGGCTTTTGTAAGGGTTTGTATCAGTCATTGTTATCCCCAATATTTAATCAGATTACCTTGCCCTGCTATCTGATGGCAGACCTGTACTGTTAGCGAATTACATATTACTGACGTTGTATATAGTATAGCCAGTTTGATCAAACTATACGGCAAATAGACTGAGTCGTTAATATCCATGCGGCTTGTAATACTAAGCCAGCGTTATCTTCATTACACTCACAGCTGTCGCAAGACAACTAACCTTACACATCGCAAGCCGCCTTGCGCAAGACCCCGTCAGTTTGTGCAGAGGCCATAAACAATTATTAGAGGTACCCTTAAAGCTCATCTAAAGTAAGTGAATGTGATGCTACTCTGCATGTGTTGTACTGACTTAGCCCTACATCAGCTGCAATCACAGAATATTAACGCCTATAAGACGATTGTGTTACAATTAGCGAGTTTATCTTTATAAAATTCAGGTAGATCATGCAACGGCTGGATTCACAAATAGTCATAGAAACTCCTGAGGGTATTTCTTTACCACTTACCCCAGCAGGGCCAGGGGTAAGAATTCTGGCATTTTTAATCGATGCTATTATTCGCTATGCCATCGTATTTGCAGTGTTTTTGGTTTTACAATTTTTTGGTGACATTGGTAGTGGTATTGGCTTGATTGCAATGTTTTTGTTTGAATGGTTTTATCCCGTTTTTTTTGACATCTTTCGTCATGGCGTTACCCCAGGTAAAAAATCTTTTAATTTACGAGTGATTCATGACGATGGCACTCCTATCTGCTTTTCTAGTTCAGTTGTTCGTAATTTACTACGAGTTGCTGACTTTTTGCCTTCTTTTTATATATTAGGCGTGCTTTGTATGATGAGTAATCGTCGGTTTCAGCGCTTAGGTGATCTAGCTGCGGGCACACTCGTGGTATACGACAGTCCCTCCCCACAGTTTGCAGAAAGCCGAATTGAAGGTAGTCAACCTTTTCCTGCACCATTAAACTGGCAACAGCAACAAGCAATTATCCAGTTTTCTGAGCGCTGTAATACCTTGTCCGAAGCTCGCCAACAAGAGCTAGCCAACTTGCTGACTCCTATCACTCAAGATAGGGATCAAGCAGCTGTTAATACCCTACTAAGAGTTGCCAATGGAATCCTTGGGCGTCAATGAAGCAAGAAACGTTTGAAAACCGATATCAGCATGATTGGCAAGCATTTGAAGCATTACTTGAGCAGCTGGAAAAACGCCAGTCACCTTCTGTAGTCCAGTTTGCCAGTCACTATCGACGTATTTGCCATTATCTGGCATTAGCCAAAGCCCGAACCTACAGTCCCCAGCTACAAGCTCAACTGGAAAGTATGGTATTACGTGGTCATCAACAGTTGTATAATCGCAGAACACAATTCCTTTATAACAGCATTCAGTTTATTGTGCTCAAGTTTCCAGCTTTATTACGTGAAAACTGGCGCTTTTTCTGGTTAGCAACCGCACTCTTTTATCTACCTGGCTTGGTTATTTTTTTAGCGATTCAGTGGGATCCTAATATTGTTTATACCATCATGAACCCACACCAGGTGACTGAATATGAAAGTATGTATGACCCTGCCCTGCGCCATTTAGGCCGAGAAAGACAGTCAGATACTGATATCTTTATGTTTGGTTTTTATATCTGGAATAATGTAGGTATTGCCTTTAAAACGTTTGCAGGTGGGATTTTATTTACCATCGGTAGCCTATTTTTTCTGCTTTTTAATGGGGTTTTCTTTGGAGCCTTTGCCAGCCATATCGTCAATGTGGGCTACCAAAGCACATTCTTTCCTTTTGTGGTAGGCCATGGTGCTTTTGAGCTAACCGCTATCACCATTGCTGGAGCAGCAGGCATAAAAATGGGCTACAGCCTATTAGCACCCGGTAACCTGTCTCGCCTAGATGCGTTAAAACAAAGTACCAAAGTCGCCGTCCAGTTACTCTTAGGTGCTGCTTTTTTGCTGGTTATTGCAGCCTTTGTTGAAGCATTTTGGTCTTCTTCAACGCTATTAACACCCACCATTAAATACATTGTCGGTGGGTTATTTTGGTTAGTGGTTGCTGGCTACCTGACCCAAGGAGGGAAAGGTTATGCAACTTGAACGCATTGCTTTTACTGCTCGCCCACGCCAGTCGTGGGAAGCAGCTGATTTAGGGCTTCAATTTACACGGCAACTGTATTGGCGGCTAGTCAAGCTATGCTTCTTGATCACTCTGCCTATTTACTTGTTACTTGAAGCAATCTGGCCAAATACTGGTATTAACAGTTTGCTTATCTGGTGGCTGAAACCACTTTGGGAAAGGGTTATTCTGGTCGTACTTAGCCAGGCAGTCTTTCAATCCACACCAACAACTCGTCAGACATTAACAGGATTTAAAGCCATTGTTTGGCGCCAGGCATTTGCAGCCATTACCTGGCGACGGCTGTCACCTTCTCGCTCGTTTAACTTACCTGTTATTCAGCTGGAAGGATTAAAAGGTAAACAATATCAATCGCGTTTGTCTATTTTACATCGTGGTCACACCTCACCTGCCTTCTGGCTTACGATTCTTGGAGTACATCTAGAGTCACTGATTTCTTTAAGTGCCTTTATGATAGTGATTTATATACTACCAAACGTCAGTGAATTTGATGAAGTCATTGGTTTACTTGAAATGACCTGGCTTGGTAGTGTGCTGTATTATTTTAGTATGCTGCTGGTAGCTCCTTTTTATGTGGCCAGTGGTTTTTTTCTTTACCTCAACCGCCGTATCATACTAGAAGCTTGGGATATTGAGCTAATTTTCCGCCAAATGGCCGCCCGTTTTAAACGGTCAGCAACCTCTCTTAACAAAGCTGCTTCCTTGATATTCATTTCAGGTTTGATATTCAGCAGCTTAAATCCAACTCAAGCTGTCTATGCAGAAACGTTTCAAACGCCAGAAGCAGCAAAAACAACCATTGAAGAAGTATTAAATGGAGAGGACTTTCATCAATTTGAAAAAACCAAGTTTCCTAAATTAAATATCGACTGGAATTGGTTATTTGATGATATGGAATTAGAGGATGGTGAGGATAAAGAGTCAGGCTTTTTGGCTGATTTAGCAGTAAATATCGCTCCTTTTCTTGAGGTAATGTTATGGAGTGTAGTCATTGCTCTTATCTTATTAGTTACATTCCGATACCGCCATTGGCTATTAGCCTTTGCAAAACCAACAGATAAAACAAAGACGAAGCCTGATAGCCTACCCTCTACTTTGTTTGGCTTAGATGTAAGCGCTGAGTCGCTTCCAAACGACATCCCTACCTCAGTCATGAATTTATGGCAAAAACAGCAACATCGAGAAGCAATTGGTTTATTGTATCGTGCTTTACTCAGCCAGTTAATTAATGATTATCAAATACCAATCACGACAGGAGATACCGAGGGAGACTGCATTCATAAAACTAGACCTTTAGCAAATACAACACTCAGCGGATATCTACAAGAGCTTACTAACGTATGGCTACAACTAGCGTATGCCCATCAGCTTCCTACTGAGTCTACGGTTAACGCATTGTGTCAACGTTGGCAACAACTCAATACAGGAGTAGTTAATGGCTAGGTCAACCCAAATCATACTGGCCATTATTTTATTACTGTTGGTTGCAGTAGCTGGCTGGCTATATAGCCGTATTGAATGGCAAGAACGCAACATTGACCTGGGTTATTCAAAAGCAGCCAAACAGAACCACTACTTAGCACTACAACAGTTTCTGGCAAAGCAGAATATAACAGCAACCGTTAAACAAGGGTTAGCAGGTATTGATAAGGTTTCAGGTTATGGCACTGTTATTCTCTCTCAGGCTTATGGATCATTAGATAAACAACGAGCTGAGCGATTGTTAAAATGGGTTGAGGCGGGTGGCCATTTAATTATGGAAGCACACAACCCGTTTATTCATAACTTGTCCGATAAAAAAGACGTCATTTTCAGCCAGTTTAATGTCACTGTTATTGAAGATGAGGCCGTGGATGAAGATCTTGAAGAACGTCTACAGTCTTTAACCGCGAGGTTAGATCAAAGCACAGAGAAACCGAGAAAAAACTGTCGTGGTTACAGCTTATTAGGCGAAATAAAGATTAAAGGTCGCAGCAAGCCACTCACGATTGATTTTTCTAACGACCAACGGTTAAGCGCCCCACTGGATGATGCCTATGGCTGGGTTGCGACTGAATCCACTGATAACTTTGTGAGGATGGTGCAATTTCAACATGGAGATGGCTTAATCAGCTTCATGGGTAGCCTTAAATTATGGCGTAACCCTTATATCAGCTGTGAAGATAATGCCTTTTTACTCACTCAGTTGATTGACCCAAAAGGCAATTTAACACTATTTAAAAATCAAGATAGTGACTCGTTATTTGCCAAACTGTGGCAGTGGGCACCTTATTTTATTCTTGGATGTATTTTATGGTTGGTAGCTTGGCTATGGAATAAAGGCGTTCGATTTGGCCCTATCAAACACTATCAACCCTATGAAATAAGACAGATTATTGAACATATTGAAGCAGCCAGTAGGCTATGCTGGCAACAGCAACAGATTGAAGAACAAGTGGACAATTTAAGAAAAACGATCCTCTTCCAATTGGCAGAAAAACACCCAGGCTTTAAGCAGCTGAGTCAGTCAGAGCAAATTAAACGCATCGCAAAAGACTCACATTTAGCTTATGCCTTGATAGAGCACAGTTTATTTTCTCCAGTCACTCGTAAAGAAGTTGAATTTACCCAACTGTTAAAAGGGTTACAACAAATTAGGAACGGTTTATGACACAAACACCTAACGCCACACTGGAACAAACCAAAGCCTATGAGCTAACCCAACAAATTCAACAACAATTGAATAAGGTGGTTATTGGCCAGCCGGAGGTTATTAATCAAGTATTAATTGGGCTGCTAGCAGGTGGTCATATTTTAATTGAAGGGGTCCCAGGTTTAGGAAAAACATTATTAGTCCGCTCACTAGCCAAAACATTTAATGGCCATTTTAGTCGGATTCAATTCACGCCTGATTTAATGCCCACTGATATTACTGGCCATGCACTGTTTAATATGCAATCCAGAGAATTTGAAATTCGTAAAGGCCCCGTATTTACCAATTTATTATTAGCAGATGAAATCAACCGTGCTCCAGCGAAAACTCAAGCAGCTTTATTGGAAGTCATGCAAGAAAAACAAGTTACCATTGAAGGAGACTCATTTGCAGTATCAGCACCTTTTATGGTGTTAGCAACTCAAAACCCTATTGAACAAGAAGGGACTTATCCATTACCAGAAGCTGAACTTGATCGGTTTATGATGAAGGTATTTATTAATTATCCTGCCGCAGACCAAGAGTTAGCAATGGTGACTCAGTTATCAGCTCCTTCTAAAGAAGACTATCTGGCACAAGTCAAACCTATCTTATCAGCACAAGCAGTGATTAATTTGCAACAAATGACTAACCAAGTCACTACAGATACCAGTGTATTGGATTATGCGGTACGTATCGTTCGTACTACCCGTGACTGGCCGGGTATTGCAAGAGGGGCTGGACCAAGGGCCAGTTTATTTATTGTTCAGGCAGCAAAAGCCAATGCATTATTAAGTGGGAGATATTTTATTACTCCAGATGACATCAAAACTCTGGCTCTACCTATTCTTCGTCATAGAGTATTACTAAGCGCCGACCGTGAGCTAGAAGGGGTGACCGCTGACCAAGCGCTGCAAGAGTTACTTGTGCAAGTGGATGCACCGCGACAATGAGACAGTTTAAGCCTAGCCAGCCATTACTGTATATACTCGTCCTATTCACTGGCCTAGGCCTGGTCCAGGCCTTTATCCAACAGTTGTGGCCTAATGTTTTACCTTGGCTTGCTCAGCTATTACTGGCTGGGTTATTAATCATTGGCCTGTTAGCTTTAGCTGATTTAATATTATCTACACAGGCGCCATCGCTAACAATTACCCGACAACTGCCTCATAATTTAGCCCTTTCTAATTCAGTCCAAGTAGCAGTCCAGGTGCATCACCAGCTACCGCTGCGTCAACAGATCGAACTCTATGATCATGCACCTAATCAATTTAACGTTAAAGGGTTACCACTAGCACTTGAATTACAGCCAGGTAAATTTTCCATAGGCCACTATGAAGTTACACCTCATCAACGAGGGCCAGCCCTGTTTACCCAGGTAGAAGTTAGAGTTCGTTCGCAGCTAGGATTATGGGCTATGCAGTTTATTTACCCTGTTACTACAGAAGTTAAAGTGTATCCAAACTTTGCCACAGTGACAGGCTATAACCTGCTGGCTAACAGCCACCACACTTCTCAGTTGGGTATTCGTAAACAGCAGCGCCGTGGAGAAGGTATGGACTTTCATCAGCTGAGGGAATATCGACCTGGAGATCCATTACGCCAAGTCGATTGGAAAGCTACTGCACGACGGATGTCGCTTATATCAAAAGAGTACCAGGATGAGCGTGACCAACAAATATTGATATTGCTGGATAGTGGTAAGCGAATGCGCATTCAGGATGGCCAACTGACCCACTTTGATCATGCGTTAAACTCCCTGTTATTACTTGCTTTAGTAGCACTTAAACAAGGGGATGTGGTAGGTATGATGAGCTTTGGCCAGAATAACCGCTGGGTACCAGGGATTAAAGGTACTGGCAACATTAATATGCTACTTAATAATTTTTATGATTTATATCCCGATGTACAACCAACCGACTATATTGCCGCTGCCGAAGATTTAATGACTAGGCAGCGTAAACGCGCATTAGTGGTATTAGTCACTAACCTACGTGATGAGGATACAGAGGACTTAATAGCCGCTATCAAATTATTACGGCGAAAACATTTGGTATTACTGGTTAACTTACAAGAAACCGCTATACAACAGGTTAGCCACCAGCCAATCAGTGATTTCCCTGCTGCTTTACGATATTTAGGTGCATTTCAGTATTTAACTGAACGCAACGCTACCGTTGATAAATTAGTAGCAGAAGGTGCATTAATTCTTGATTGCACACCGCAAGAAATGATGGCTCGGTTAGTGAACCGTTATCTAGATATTAAACGCAGTGGCAGATTATAGAGGAGTATAAAGGCTAACAACATTAAGTAGATTAGGGACAAACTGTATTAAGTGGTTGGTATGCTGTTGATTGATCAGTAAATTGCTGTCTAATTTTATGATATATGCCTTACTGTAAGGGGGGAAAGTCCTGTGTAACCAGTAAAAGTTTTTCTTCAGGCAACGCCTCAGTAGTTATTATAAATCCAACGAATATACCCAACAGACAATTTTTTATTAGTTTTAACCACTTCATCTTGTTGGCTTTGGCTTACCTGCTCCCAGCATCACTACAGAGCCATTTCTTGCTTTAACACAATTTCGCCCTGCCTGTTTAGCTTGATATAACGCTTGGTCAGCCTCCCTTAATAGATCAACATGACTCATACTCACTAAAGGTAAAGCACTGGCAATGCCTGCACTAATGGTTACCCGATCACCTGTCAACGCAAATTCATGATGAATATGCAAATTTTCAACGCCTTCTCGCATGGCTTCAGCTACTTTTAGTGCCCCCGTTTTATCCGTTCCAGGTAATATCACCACAAACTCTTCACCACCATAGCGTGCAATGGTGTCTGTTTCACGTACAGTTAAGACATTGAGGGCTTTAGCCACCAACCGAATACACTGATCTCCTGCTTGATGGCCATAATGGTCGTTGTATAGTTTAAAATAATCGATATCGATCATAATAACGGCTAAATTTTGTTGATGACGAACGGCCCGCTTCCACTCCTGCTTAAAAACCTCATCAAAATAACGACGGTTACTTAACTCAGTCAATGGATCGATCAATGATAAACGCCGTAACTCTGTTTCAGCTTGCTTACGAGTTGCAATTTCTGCTTCAAGTTTCTTATTGGTCTCGGCAATAGCGGCAGCATAAGTATTTGCTTCATGGTTCCGCAGCCTTAATTTACGGAGCGCTAACGTAATACAGATAAGGCAGAACATTAAAATACTACTAATCAGAATAAATGACTGCCTTAGCATACTATTAGTCAGTAACATATGGGTTTCTATTGGAATAATAACCTCCAATACTCCCCTGACTTCTCCAACTCGCCAGTTATGTTTGGGACTATCAGGATGGGCGTTGTGACAGCTAATACAACCCGGACGCATTACGTCTGCGGTGGCATAACGCAAAGCGGCTCGGCCATCGACATCTTCAAAGCGGTAATAAGACTGTTGGGGGCTTTGCTGTAATGTTTTCCAGGCGGTTTGAGCAAAATTATCATTTAACCCCCCAGATATTTCACGCCAGGGAAAAGGATATTTACTATAAAGTCGGCTTTTTACACCACTTTGTTTTCCCCCAAGGCGGTTTCCCAACAACATACTTAACGTAGCTGGAAGCGGAATTGCCCCTGTTTTAGTTTTATAATCATGGCTTACTTCGATACCATGTGACTGTGCAACGGCCACTACTTCAGATGTATATAACGTACGAAATTCGGCAAGGGCTTGGGAGTAAGACTGAGCATTATCCAAGGCAGTCGACTCAATTTGCTTGTTCGCTAGCCGTTCCAGATGCCATAAAATAATAATTGTTGCTAAAGTAAAAGCAATGATCAAAACCATTAAAGTATGGTTTATAAAGAAATTTATACCTGTTTCAAAGAAACTACTCAGGCGCCGTTTCATCAAAAGCCAATCCTACATCTCTAAATAGCAGCTTTATCGTAAACTGTAGTATATCCCGCCCCTGTTTCGCTAATCAAATTAGTCAATATGATTAAAATGCAACGAGATCATAGGTCACTAAAAATCGATTGACCCGCTCACTGTTTTCAAAGCCCTTGTGATTGGCAAAATACCAGCCAAAACCAAACCCTTCTAACAATCCTGTCTGGATAGTATATGACAGATAGCCTCCTAATTCGGTTGCAACATTTTTCTCATCATTTTCAATTAATAACATCTCATCAGGGCGAGAACCACGAGCATAGTGCATACTTAAAGTTAAGCCAGGTAAAGCAGCCCCCGCAAAGTCATAGTCAAACCCCAAAACCCAGGCTCCTTCATTTTTATGATTAAAGTTTTTGTGCAATGCCAGAGTTGAGTTAAAGGTACCTTCATCATCATAGAAATAGCCACCTGCCCAATCCGCATCATAAGTTTTGTTATAACCTACATAAAGTTTGCCGTGTCGGGTATGTAAAGCACCAGTTAAATTAACATAACGACTTTGGTAATCTTCAAAACGTACATAGGTAAACATTTGGGCATTATTAAAAGATAGCCAATCATAATAGCCAAACCCATTTTTGCCCTGGGCTTGTCCATACCGGGCATCTATTGATAGTGCCACTTTGCTGTTGAGTTCAGTGATATAAAACAGTTTAGCAAAATACTTTGTTAATTGATTATCCGCTCGACCATATTCAAGCTGCCCGTTTAACCCCGGCGCTAACTGATAATTCAGCCCTAGGATATCAATATGGTCAATTTTGCTTTGCCGGTCATAGCTTTCTAAATCACTCAACAATTGGCTGGAACGGCGATTATGATATTGATTAAAACGGGTCAAATACACCCGTGCATTTTTCCAGTTAGCGGTAATTAAAGCACCAAAGATAGAGCTGGCAGTCACATTAGCGTTTGCCGTTGAAAAGGTGGCGATATCTATATTTTGCAAACCGTAGTTTAAACCGATATAAAAGGAATCATCACCAAAACGTAATTTAGTATAAGCTTGTGATATTGCCGATAAACTACCGCTACTGTCACTATTAAGCTGGGGCTGACGCAAATAATCAATCTCTTCTGTTTCTAAAAGCGGCATTTCTATTTGACAAACTTGTGGCTCTTGGCTACCAGGATCCGACATACAGTCTTGCATTTCCTTACTTTTTGCCTCAAGCTGCTCATAACTAAAAGACGAGAATACAAACTCTCGCTCATTCGGTACTGGCTGTTCTATAAAACCTTCCGCAGCTGCACCTTCACCTGCCTGCTGCTGATTGGCGATAAAGCCATGAGCGTCTCCCGTATTATTAGCACCATTACTATTATTGTTGCCAGTCACATAAGACGCACTTCCCATAGTAAAGTCAAAACCAATAAAGCCAAAATAGTAATCGGATTTAAAGTCTAACTCTAAACCATGCACCCATTCATCTAAGTCAAATACCTCACTGCGTTGTGCAGAGCTGCTATTAACAAACAAATTGTTGTAACGCATTGTTACAGGGCCATTGCTTTTTTCTACTCCATTACAAATGCTACTTATCAAGCAACTTGATAAAGCTACTACAGTAATAATGGGTAAATACCTTACGAAGACTACATTAGAATGCATTACAACAACCACTACAACGTTTATAACAGCAAATAACCACCCCCAGATCCTGGGATCTGGTGAGTTTGTTGGGCTAACTGGTAGGAAATAAAAGGAAACTGGCTTAATTTATCTCACAATACATTGATGACCTCCATGGAAAGTTCAGTTTCCCTTCATTTATTGGGAGTAGTTAATGAGCTTCTTGTCGTATTTTTATTTATTTCCTTTGAAATTTAAAGTTATAAGTTCACAGTTTTTTGGTGCTACTTCAGCAAACCTATTAAATCCACACTAAGCAGCTACCGTTGTAGAAAAGCTATTAATCGTGATTACACAGAACCAGATGCAAGATTGTGGTGCTCTGTTGAAATATTTGAGCTAGCCTGATTATGGAACCAATTAAAATAAAAAAAGGATTTTACAAAATGCGTTTAATTATTGCCTTGTTAACCAATATACGACTTTTTATCCCTTTATTGTTTATTCTGTTATATACCACAATAGCTTCAGCGAATAGTTCCCCACAAAGCTGGCTTAACCGAGCTATTCAATTGCAGATTAAGCTAGATATTAGCGAGCCTTTAGGTCGCAGTACTTTTTTATATACCCATAATAGTTATAACTCAAAAGCTTACACCACTCTAGGTAGTTACTGGGACCCAAATCATCAATTAAGCATCAGGCAACAGCTAGATTATGGCATTCGCGCTATCGAATTAGATATTCACTGGACGTTAGGTACTCGTGCCAAAAAAGAAATTTTGTTGTGCCATGGTACTAACAAGCACACTGGTTGCAGTATTTTTGATCGGCGCTTTGAAGCCACTATAAAAGAAATAAACAGTTGGTTAAGAAAACCCGCTCATCGTGATCAACTATTAATGATTTACCTGGAAGATCACCTAGATGGCCATTACCCTGAAGCTTTAGCAGTGCTTAATCAGTTTATTGGTGACCTAATCTATCGACCTAATAGCTGTCGGCAGCTTCCCCAAACAATCACTAAACAAACTATTTTACAACAAGCTAAACAAGTCATTTTAATCGGCGGCAATTGTGCTACAACTGCCTGGAGTACTACAGTATTTAAAGACCATTGGCCAACCGAGAATGGTAGTTTTAGTGGTTACCCCAAATGTACAACCAAACGATTTTCAGCAGCAGCCGTTGCTAACCAACTGATTCGAATTTATGAAGATGCTACCTGGCTTACCCGTCACTTTGGCAACCCACCACCAGCTATTACCCCACAAGTTATGCATGACGCCGTATCTTGTGGGCTTGGTTTAGTGGGTGCTGAACCATTAGTTGAGCTTGATTCACGTATGAAAGCCGCTGTATGGAGCTGGGCAGAAAATGAGCCAAAAACTAGTTCAGCCGGAAAACACTGCGTTGTTCAAGGTAGTAATGGACGTTTTAATGCTGAAGCTTGTAGCAGCCATTACGCCTACAGTTGTCGTAATAGGCAAACTAACGAGTGGCAAGTAACCCCCTATACAGGTCCCTGGTCAACAGGAACGGCTAGATGTATAGCAGCGTTTGGTACTCATTTTCAATTTGATGTTCCCAGAAGTGGCTATCAAAATTTACAGTTATTAAAAGAAACTTCAGGAAAAGCCGTATGGATTAATTACCATGACAAAAATGGTCAGGGGAAATGGTTACCTGGAGATTACCCTACTAGTTTAATTAATAAATAACAGCTTCAGCCTAGTGATTAACGCACAAAATAAAAGCACTGATTACCAAAAATATTGTGATTTGCAAGCACCCTTTAAAGTGATACAGATCTAAAATCATCAGTTAAAATACCTAAACTCATTTTAGGTTGCGTATAGTTTAGTCTCTCAAAACATGGGGAGATTTAATATGGGAATTTTAGCTTGGATTGTATTAGGGCTGATTGCAGGTATTTTGGCCAAGTGGATTATGCCTGGACGTGATGGCGGCGGCTTTATCATTACCACTTTATTAGGTGTTGCAGGTGCTTTGGTGGGCGGCTATGTTGCTAGTTTATTTGGCTTTGGTGGAGTCAACTCATTTAGCTTACAAGGTATTTTAATTGCCACTGGCGGTGCATTCCTCTTGTTATACTTGTATCGACTGATTAAATAAATTGATTTTTTTAAAAGCTAATGGTGTAGAATTATTTACACCCTTAGCTTTTAAAGTAGCTTTCTCAACCTATCTGTAAACTCTATACTCTTTAGGACAATTCTAACTAAAAAACTAATGTAAGCCGTTGGTTTTGTATGATGATATCAGCCAGGTCAATCATGCCATACTTTTTCACTCAACTTAAAATGAACTTCTCTTTGATGAGACAAAAATTCGTTAAATACTGTTAAAGCTTCCTGGTAATTATTGGCTGTCGCATTTTTCTTAAACCCATCTATAGCCGCGAATAAATTAGTGCCTAATTCAGGATTATTGATTTTTTCCAGGAGTTTATCCACTTCAGCTCTTACTGATGAGCCGATTGTTGCGATAGCAATAAATATTTTTTTAAATTCTTTCTCATGCTGTTTCGTAAATAGCTGCCAGCGCTCGGTCTGCTCGGTGCTATTTAAGGCATTATAAATAGGCAACAGATAGCTTAAGGTATCACTCCCCAACCACTCTTGCCTAACAACAGTTTGGGTCTCTGCTGCTTTTGCACTAACTGCTGCCTTCACTGTAGGCGCAATATATACCCCTAAACCTGGCATCATCGCTGCCCGGCCAAATTGGGTTTTTATTCTTACAAACTGCAAATTCCAATGTTTTTTCGCTGATTTTTTAAAGCGACACTCAAGACTTGCTCCCAGTTCTAATCCCATATCAAATACATGACTTAAGGTTTGTCTTAACTGTGAGATGATATTTTGTTGAGTAACACCTGCCTCAGCATCATTATTTACTAATATAGCATCCAATCCATTAAATGTTGTTTTTTCAGAATCAATCAACGATAAAATATCCTCAACATTAAACTGATTATCTAAGCTAATCCTTAAGTCTAAAAACTCACCTTGGCGATAGTAGTTTGGGTGCTTTTCAGTATGAGTATAGGTAGCGCTTAGACTTAAGCCAACATTTTCTGATGGCAACTCAAGCGTTAATGTGCCACCAAAGGCATTACGTAACAACTGACTACGTGTCGAAAAGCTAAGTTGTTCAGCCATTGCACTTTCTGGGATATAAAATATAGGTTGTCTTAGTTGTTTATCAAAGGTTTGATAGTGTTGCTTATATGCTTCCTGTTGCTCTACTGGACAACTAGCTATGTATAATTGCAACAACGCTATATAAGATATAGACACTGTTTTTAAATATTCAACCCGGCCTTTGGCTCCTCTCTGCAACTCAATAGAGGCTTTAACTTGTTTTGCTTGCTCTAATGTACTCGATGGAATTTTTTTTGGATTAGCACGCGCATAATCACAAAACTGGGCCAAGTCACTATAATGTTGGTATTCTGCAAATAATCCATCTAATACCTGCTTTGTTCTAGCCAGCAAGGGTTTATCAGCCTGCTGGATGGCTAGTTGGGTCAAGTCATCAATACTTTTAGAATAATAGCGCGAATCATAACGAAATAACCGCAGTGAGTCTTGTTGCAGGCTATCAATCAATAGCTGCCGCTTAGCAATATCGGCATTAAATACATTTTTTGATATTTCACCTTTAAATATTCGCCTGAACAGGTTAACACCAGCAGCCATCTTGCCAGTAAATAATTTCATTTTTAGCGGCATTTTTTTTATTTTACCCAATGCTGGAGCTACTTGAGCAGGTAACCCTTGCTTAAGCAATAAGTTATTTAACCGATGTTGACTGGCAAGCGCCTGCTGTTGCAACTCCACATAGGTTTGGTTACGTTTCCAATCTACTAAATGACCAATACTCTTACTGGTTGCAGCAGTAAATAAAGCTCCTATTATTGAATCCACCTGTCGATCAACAAACGCTAACAACGACTCATCACTATAGATAGTGCCAGAGCTAGCCTGAACAGCTGCTTCACCTTCAACAATTAGTTTATCACCTCCCGCCAAGCTCAGCTTTAAGCCAGCAGAACGAATTTCAAAAATACCAGTATCATCATCTGTTAATACCTCAAACATTGCTTTAATGGTTACACTGCCTTCAAGTAAGTCCAACCCAGGTAAGCCTGCTCCTACTGACAAGCGTAACTGTACTTGAAATTTGCTACTGGCCCCTGGCTGCTCTAATTGTGTCAACTGCTGATAAAGTTGTTGCTTGAGTGATTCTCTAGCAACAGCCAAGCTTTGCAATTTTGTCTGCACCGCTAATAAGTCTGCCAATTCTTGTAAGTCACTTGTTTTAGGCAGCATATCCGCTAAGCTTTTTAGCTGCTGATAAACACTTTTCACCTCCGTTTCATTTAAGACAAATTCAGACTGTTGATTTAATTGATCTGATAATTGGTCTAGTTGCGAACTGACCCCTTTTGTAGTTAGACATTTTTGTTTATTCAACTCAGCTACTTTTTTTTGGAACAACTGCAGTATTTTTACAACACTGTCACGCAACCATTCTCCTCGTTCATTATGCATCTTAAAAGGAATAATAACTGATGAAGACTCATGCTGATGCCTATTTAGACAATGTTTAAAAAAAGTAAAACATTTAGCAGGTTTTTCTGAGTTTGACTCAACATTATTGAGTACTTTGATAAGACGTCCGTTGCGTATAAACGCAACTGATTTACTAACATAGTTAGCAGCAGGCTGATGAACAGTATTGTTTACAGACACAGTAGTTGAGTACATGACGATGATCCTCATCCACAAACTGTTACTTTGATAAGTTATCTCCCCAAAAATAAATCGTGAATGGTATACCTCTAGCAAAAAATCCCTATCATTAGTATTTTTAGGTTTCCAATTGATACTGACTCAAGAAACTGGATATATTAGTTAAAGTAACTGTTTTATGTTTGGGCTAACATTAATTTATATTTATTGTTGATGCACGCCAGACCATTTCAGCAGACCACTAAAATCAGTCAATATTTGAAATATTCAGGCTAGAGTGATTGATTATCACTAAAGACATAGCACAGTATCTTTAGTGATTAGTTTTAAATATTTAGGTTTCTTAGTTAAAAATCAGATAAGCTTTATAGGTATAGTCATAAGTTGACTAATTAAAAGTAAATATTATTGAGCACCTTATGAAGCCCAATAATCGTAGGCGTCATTAATTCTGTTAAAGCCTTTCGAAAATGCTCTGACTCAAAAATAACACCTCCATTATCATTACGTTCAAATACTAGGGGTGCCGGTCCCACTTCTATTTCAGTGATATCAAGCCCTAACTGCTCTCGTCGTATAAGTTCTTGATCTATATAACTGAGTAGTTCCTGACACTGCTCTGTTGTGCAATCAGCAAAAATTCTTTCAACAAAGGTGACTCCCTGCAAATGGTCCATTTCATGTTGTACGATATGTGCAAAAAAGCCTTCGCATTCCTCTTTATGTTGGTTACCCTGCTCATCCCAATAGTCAATCGTAACCAAGCGATGCCGCTTAACTTTTCCTCTTATAGGACCAAATACACTCAAACAGCCTTCACCAGAAACAGGATAATAGGTTTCCTGGCTGACTGAGGTAATGTTTGGATTAATCATCACAGTGATATGAGGAATGGTTTCACCAGGGTAGCGCTCTATAGCTTGTTGTCTTAATTGCTCGTCGTCCGTCCCTATAATCATGATTTGCACTGGCTGCTCGATTGCAGAACATTGATTACAAGCAACCCCTACCCCGCCATTCAAACTTTCTTTCATGATGGAAATCATAGCTGATATTGCTGAAAGATTAGATAAATCAGCTGGTTTAAGTGACTGATGCAGGATAGGATCACCCACTTGTCGTATTGCTAATAATTGACTACTTACTTTCATGTTACTCACTTGCGTTACATAATACCCTATTACTCCATACCCATCAGCTTTCATAGCCAGATTATTGTATGAATACAGGAATTATTATTGAGGAGCAATCAACGACCGTTGCTCTTCCAATCCCATCGATATTATAAAAGGATCGGTTTTTTGTCTTTCAATAAAATCTTCCTTAGCTTGCCAGCCTAGCCAATTAATAGCAATTAATGATTGGGCCACCGCTCCACCCAATGTAGTACCAGGGCCTAGAATAATCACTTTATCAGGGGCGAACTCTTTCACCCCCACTTGAATGGCTTTGGTAAAGTCATAAGTCTCTGTCACTTGGCAGCCCAAAGTATAATTCCATAGTAAGGCAAGATCAGTACTATAAGGTGACCATAGCTTTCCTCTACCATCAACTAAGGGCAAGTGCGGCTGTTGAAATAAATCTTGGGTTAATAGTTGCTTGGCTTGTAAAGATATCACTTGTTGCAGCGGGGTATGAAATGCAGCATGGTTAAACAGCCGCATAGGAAAACGCCCTTGTTCTAGAGGCAAGGCTTCTGTTAATTGCTTTAAGGCTAACTCATTACCACCAAACACCAACATTCCACCCAACTCAATGGATATAGTTAACTCACAATCAGTTTGTTGGTTAATAGCAGCCATCATTTCCAGTAAATGTGCACGTCTCCCCTCAATTGGCTGCCAGTTTGCATCAACTAAAGGATAAATTACCTGCCCACCAATTAACGACTGATGCATTAAATTACCCATGGTATTAATCAGCGTTAATGCAGATATTGACTCCATAGCTGCCGCAACCGCCAGACTAATGTACCAACCCATGGAGTTCCCTGTAACAGCAACAATCTCAAATTGGTCCTGATCAATGGTTAAAAAATCACAATAAGCGCATGCATAAATCAATGATGACGCATTATCACCTGCACTATGCTGCTTTAAGGAATATTCCGCTGCACTATCTAATTCAGTGAGCGTGACTTGCTGTTGCTTCGCTCGGTAATTATCAGCCTGACTAAGCCACGACTGTTGTTGACGATGATAACGTTGTAAATAACCCAGTTCGGTTTTATTGTAGGTACCCCGTCCTGGGCATACGACAAGTGCTCTTTGTTTTGGTTTCATCATCTTTTAGGCTTGCTTTATGTCGTATAGTGAGTTTTTCCCACCTGACTGATTGACTACGTCAAGTGCTGCTTGAATAATCGACACTTTGCTCGGTAAGGTACAACTGGCCGCTCGACCAATAGGAATAAAACTGTCCGTAGCAGTGAGTCGCTTAATCGGTTTATAAAAATCACCCATCTTCGTCATCTGTTCCATAAATAACGTCATCAAGGCTTCGCTAATTGAACCGGTTTGTCGACACTCGTCCACTATTAATACTGACTGACAAGGCGCAGCTGCTTCGAGAATAGCTTTGTGATTTAATGGTGCTAGCCAACGCAAATCTACTACTCGTAAGCTAATTCCACATTGCTCAGTAAGCTGTTTTGCTGCCTGACGACTTAGATAATACCCATTGCCATAAGTAATGATGCATAAATCCGTACCATTACCATATTGACCAATTTCACCACAACCGATTGGTTGTTTACCTGGCTCTGGATAAGTAGATAACCATTGCTCATCCCCTGGCTCGTGTAAATCTCTGGTCATATACAAAGCAATGGGTTCAATAAACACCACAATCCGTTGTTCTTCAGCAGCCAGTCTTACGCACTCTCTCAACAGGCCCACCGCATCAGCGCCATTAGATGGACAGGCAATAATAACCCCAGGAATATCTCGAAATACAGCAAATGAATTATCGTTGTGAAAATGTCCACCAAAACCTTTTTGGTAACCTAAACCAGGAATCCGGATCACCATTGGGTTGGTATATTGCCCCTGAGAGAAAAAGCTTAATGTCGATGCTTCACCACGAATTTGGTCTTCAGCATTATGGATATAGGCTAAAAACTGAATTTCAGGGATAGGAATAAAACCATTATGAGCTAGGCCAATCGCTAAACCTAAAATACTTTGCTCATCCAACAAAGTATTAATGATCCTGTGAGCACCAAACTTTTCTACCAGTTTACTGGTAACATTATAGACTCCCCCTTTAGGGCCAATGTCCTCACCAGCTAAAACAATATTCTGGTATTTCAGCATTAAGTCCACTAACGCCCAGTTTAATAGTTTGGCTAAATGTTGAGGTTTCTCCAATTGGAGCTTATCTCTGGCAAATGCTTGGCTACGATCCTTTTCATTAACATCATCTGTTGTAACAGACTCTCTTTGAGGTGGAATTAATGATGCAACCACTGTATTGGGATCGCTTAAATAAGACTTAGTTGCTACTTCCTTAGCCACTGCACCAACCCGATCTGCAGTCCATTGGTAAAGGTCTATAACTTGTCCTGCGCTCAAAATGCCTTCTTCAACTAGTAAGCAAGCACTAAATAGTAAAGGGTCCATTGACTCCTGGGCAATGATTTGAGCACGATTTAAATAAGCGGTTTCCGCATCAGAGCCTGCATGACCTAATAGCCGCACACAACGAAAGTGCAAAAAGACCGGTTTACGTTGTTTTCTTGCAATTAGTACTGCCTGTTGGGCTGTTTGATAAGTATCAATTAAATCCAATCCATTACAGCTTAAATAAATAATGTCTTCTCTGGCCTGAATGGTTTGAGCAACCCACCCTTTTGGAGTTGGGGTGGAAATACCAATACCATTGTCTTCACACACAAAAACAATAGGTAGCGGCACTTGCTGATAGCTTGTCCAAGCGGCAGTATTTAATGCGCCTTGCGCTGTGGAGTGATTTAATGATGCATCACCAAAGCTACAAACCACTAGGCTATCTTGAGGTAACTCTCCACACCCAATTCGTTTTGCTAAAGGGACACTATAAGCCGTGCCCACCGCTTTGGGTAAATGGGAGGCAATGGTACTGGTTTGAGGAGGGATAAATAATCTTTTTGAGCCTAATACTTTATGTCTGCCACCCGCAATGGGGTCATCACTGGAAGCAGCAAAACTTAATAACATGTCGTATAAAGGGGTTTGCCCTGGAAGCTGTTTTGAGCGCTGAATAAAAAAAGCTGCATCACGATAATGCAGAAAAGCCATATCTGTATATTCAAAAGCAGCTGCTACCGCTGCCATTCCTTCATGTCCGGTACTACCGATGGTATAAAATGCCTCACCACGCTTTTGCATGCGTCTGGCTTCTAAGTCGAGGTGACGGCTTAGCAACTGACTCTCAAATAACTCCACTAATTGTTGAGGAGTCAAGTGGGTATTGGCTAACGGTGCTCTCTCTGACCAATAAGGCCAATGACCCTGCTGTACCCGCTGAATAAAATTTTCGTCAATGACCTCAGCACGATTTCTCATCACCCTTCCTCACAGTGCACAACTCTAGTTTTATTATTTTTATTCGCTTTTTAGTAATAGGGCATTTTCTAAGGGTTTATTAGTTGTATTCTTTTATCCCATGTCCTTTAAAGATTGTCGTAAGAAACTAACAAAACGCTTGAATCCCAGTCTGTGCCCTACCCAATATTAACGCATGAATATCATGGGTTCCTTCGTAAGTATTGACTGCCTCTAAATTCATTACATGTCGGATGACATGGAACTCATCAGAAATACCATTACCACCGTGCATATCTCTCGCTATACGGGCTATCTCTAATGCTTTACCACAAGAGTTACGCTTTAATAAGGAAATTAATTCTGGTGGACATCGGTTGTCGTCCATTAATCGACCAGCTCTTAAGCAACCTTGTATACCCAAACTAATTTCTGTTTGCATATTAGCCAACTTTAATTGAATGAGCTGATTAGCTGCCAATGGTCGACCAAACTGTTTACGATCTAAGGTATACTGACGTGCTTGAAACCAACAAAACTCGGCAGCACCTAATGCGCCCCAAGCAATCCCATAGCGCGCTTTATTTAAACAACCAAAGGGACCTTTAATACCTTTTACATTAGGCAACAGTTGTTCGTCAGGCACCACTACGTCTTCCATCACTATTTCACCCGTAATGGACGCCCGTAAAGAAAACTTACCTTCTATTTTTGGAGCCGATAATCCAGGCATATCTTTTTCTAAAATAAAGCCACGTACTTCACCATCCAGTTTTGCCCACACAATAAATACATCAGCGATTGGGGAATTAGTAATCCACATTTTACTGCCATTAAGGCGATAACCATCCACTACTTTCTCAGCTTTTGTCCGCATACTGGCAGGATCTGAGCCCGAGTCTGGCTCAGTTAAACCAAAGCACCCTACCCATTCCCCTGTGGCTAATTTTGGTAAATACTTCTTGCGTTGGGTTTCACTACCGTAAGTATAAATAGGGTGCATCACCAATGAAGACTGCACACTCATGGCAGAGCGATAGCCACTATCAACCCGTTCAATTTCTCTCGCAGTCAATCCATAACACACATGATTAACACCCGCACAGCCGTATTCCGCTGGTAAAGTAGAACCTAATAAACCCAGCCCTCCCAGTTCAAATAAAATATCCCGGTCGAACACTTCATTACGGTTAGCTTGCTGCACTCGCGACATCAAACGGTTTTGTGCATAATCAAACGCCGTTTGCCTGACCATCCGTTCTTCTTCAGTTAACTGTTCATCAAGTAAAAAAGGATCTTGCCAATTAAAGGCAGGTTTATGTTTATCCATTATGAATGACTACCTTCTTATACAGAATAATTTCCTACTATAGTAATTTCCTATCTTGGGTTGCTAGCACCCAATTGTCGTTTAAAGCCAGCTTACGATGTTTTACTATTGGTTTAAAATACTGTTTAACTTTGTGGGGTATAGGTAAAAGCTATGGATCTGCGTTCCCTTAATTATTTTATTGCGGTATATGAGTTACGCTGCATCAGTGCCGCAGCAAGGGCTTGCTTTGTTGCACAACCGTCTATTTCTGCCGCGATTCACCAGCTTGAAGGGTCTCTAAATACCCTGCTTTTTCAGCGACACCCCAAAGGCGTTGAGCCCACAGAAGAAGGTCACCGCCTTTACCCTATGGCCAAGCGGCTAACCAATGATGCTAAAACCATTCAACACACATTCGCTAGTGAACCTTCCCCCATTCCCTTTCGGCTCGGATTAATGCGATCACTAGGGGCTGATCGAATGAGTAAGCTATTGAAAGAACTCACCAGTGCTGTGGATGCTTTAGAACTCACCCTAGTTAATCCGGAAGAACCCTGTGATGCACGAATTATCGATAGCACCTTAATCAGCCAGGATGAGTGTGCTCAACCAATTTGGCAGGATCGCTATATGATTGCATTACCTGTTAACCACCCATTATCAAGTCAAACAGCCATTCACTTTACTGACCTGGCTGGGTTACCTTTTATTAACCGACACCCTTGTGATGCCCTCACAAAATTAAAACAAGCCTTAGCTCAACAAAATATTTATTTGAATAACAGGGCCCATATTCGCACCATCGAATATGCATTAGCGTTGGTTAGTGCAGGGGTTGGAGCGGCGTTTGTCCCTGACTGGGAGAACACGCAGAATAGAGCTGACATTGTATTATTGCCTTTAGCTGAGCTAAACATTAGCCATCAAATTGTCCTTGCTTATCGGGAGCATGCTCTCCTTGAAGGCCCACTAAAAGTATTAGTTGATCGCTGTAAACAATGTTATCGCTCCTCAAACCACTAAATATTCCCTTCGCTGTAGGTGTTCTTACTATTAGCTTTATACCTGAAACCTTAGTTGATAGAGGTTACCCAAAACCACTCTAATATGTCAGCTGTTTTATTTTTATAATTTATAGTTTTTTTTATTTCAATCACTAAAAGTGATTATGCTAATTAAAAAACCTCTTTATTAGTTTCATCAATTAATAATATCAACAATTCAAATAGCATCCTAGTGCATTGAAAAATATAGAAAAAATCACATATAAAAATTAAATTACATGTTTAAATAATAATAACGAACGAGTTTATAGCCAAACGATACAAAAGTTGCCCAACTTATGTGACCAACTCCAAAAAAATATTAAGTAAACACGTGTATAAAAAGCACCCAGAAAGCTTAATTGTAAAGTTTGTAAGGAGGGCGCTTCAAATGCAGAAAAAATTAATGGCTTTAGGTTGCTTAGCAGGTGGGGTACTTGTTGCGGTTTTAATGGCAGGTCCATTTACAAAAAAAGAAATGCCCGCACAGCAACAAGCTACTAGCGCTGACCAAATCATAGCGACAGCAGCGCCGGCTCAGTCTGCATTGGAAAAGCGTCAACCCGCTCAAATAAAAGCTAATCCACAGTCAACCCAACCCACTGATTCATCAATCCCTTGGCAAGCAAATGAATGGGAATCAACTCTAAATGAAGATGGCTTAAGCTACTTCAAAACCAGTACTCCCCCCCAGTATTTTGCCAATTTAACAACAGGACAAACCCTCCGTTTACCACTCCCTGAACAGGATAGTGACTTTTCAGTCACCTTGTCAGAAGCGCGTAAAGGCTATGGCGATTTAGATATTGTTTCTGGTGATGTGCCAGGTACAACTCAAGGGGTAACCATTGTTAAAGGTAAACTGGATACTCATATGACCGTCATCACAGCCAACACAACTTACACCGTGGTTGTTGATAACCAAACGGGTGAAACCAAAATTATTGATGATAGAGACCGAGCCAAACTGCAATTTATTGATGGCAAAGATGGCTTAGAGCATCACCAGCAAGAAAAACAAATACCTTTCCCACCAGGCTTAAAACAAGCCCCTATTTCAAATGCTTCATAAAAGCTTTTAATAATTATTTTTAATGACAGTGACTACTAAGAGGACTCATTAAATGTCAATTAGCAATCAAGCGAAAAAAATCGGACTAGGCCTTGCCTTTACAGGTATTGCATTATCCGCAAATGCAGCCCCTAAAAATTTAGATATGTTAATTCTGTATACGCCAGAAGCCTTACAGACGATTGAGGGCCGTGATATTAATGCTCGGGTAAATATTTTTATTGAATATTTTAATCGGACCTTAAAAAACAGTAATGTCGATTTCCGTGCTCGCGTGGTACACAGCCAGTCAGTTAATTGGTTAGGTGACCTTAATGGTGCCTACGATGCTAATTTAAGAGCTGTCACCAACGATGACAGAGTCAGCCAATTAAGAGATAAATATGGTGCTGATATTGTTTCTGTCGTATATAAAAACCCACCCAGACAATCTTGTGGTTTAGGCTGGATAGCTTCAGGAAAAAATGGAGGCCTTAATTACTGGGCAGCTAAAGGCAATTCTGGTTTTAACCTGTCAGCTGTTAACTGTTATGATTATATTGTTGCGCACGAAACAGGTCATAATATGGGGTTAAGACATTCTATACCTCAGGATGATCAACAAGGATATAGTTTCCCTACCAATCACTGGGGAACATTTAAATACAGTCGTGGCTATGGTGAATATAATAACTTCCATACCCCAATGGCTTATCCATCTGCTTATGGCGCACCCTGGAATAGTGTTCAGCCAATATTTTCTAACCCAAGAAAAAATATTTGTGGTGGTCAACTAGGTACTCAACGAGCTTGTGGTCAAGCGGGTATGGCTGATGCCGCTGGGGCGCTTAATCAAATGAGTAGTCAAATTTTAAGCTATAGACCAACTCGTGTAACAGAGACGACAACCAAAACGACTATAACAACTAGGACGACCACTCCCACTGAGCCAACCCAACCAATAAAACCAGTAAAGTTAAACATGGTTTCTGACTTCAGTAATGTTAATCACGGTTGGAAGTCTATCTACAGTAATATTAATTTAGGCTCAGACCATCGAAACCGAAATAATAACGTTCTTTATGTTCAACAGGCTAACCACTATTGGGCAGGGGCTTATAAAAATGTCACTGAAACGATAAAAGGTGGAAACTCATACGATATCAGTCTGGATGCATGGATTTTCGAAAATAAACCTGTTCATGCATACCTTTACGTTGTCTATGACAATAATAAAACTGACTGGATTCAAGTGATTAACTATAATGTGCCTAGCTGGCGTTGGACCACAATCAACAATCAAATCAATATAGCTAAAGGCCAGGTTAAACGTGCTGAACTGTATCTTTACGCTCCCGGCTCAAGCTACTTTGTTGACAATGTACGACTAGCCCAGCGATAGTTCACACATCCCTCAATAAAAAAGGTGCTTTTTAAGCACCTTTTTTATTATCTGTAATGCAGCACTGTTATATCTTGATGCTTTTTTTAGAGGTACTCTATTCAAATAACCATTAGCACTTATTTCTCAACTTCAATAAAGTGCTTAAAGTTATCAGGTAATTTAAGTTGTATTTTGTCAAGTAGCGCTTGATTAGTTGCCACTCGCCAGTCTTTATTAGTAGCAATGGTAATATCTGCAGGGGAGGCTCCTGCCATTATTTTGAGCGCGGTATTAGCCGCATAACGTCCCTGTTCTTCTGGTAGATGAAAAAATGACAACATCACGAAGGGTTGCATCCAGCGAGCAGTAGATACGGTAATAGTAGTAATATTAGCTGCTTGAATAAACTCTCTAGCAAGTGAGTCATCCCAATTATTTATATCGTGATTATTAGGTACATATATAAAATCATATTTCTGGCTGTCTGCAAATACTGTTGTAAATTGCTGAAAATTATTAACCCAGCGAATATCGAATGTAACACCAAATTCGCTCGCTAGCTCTACTAAGTGTTTATGTAGTTTTTCATTAGTAATACGATGGGCTGCGATCATCATCCCCTGTTTAATTGACGGCCTGATTTTTTTTAATTGAACGAGCATCGGCCGAATGGGTTCAAACTCCACCATACCTGTCACATTCGGATAAGGATAGCCATACTTTTCTGCTGAAAAATTTACGCCACAAAATACTACAGGTGTTTGACTGTCTTTCAAATAAGGCTTAACTAAATACTTGGAAGCATTGTCATCACTGGCAATAATGATATGAGGCTGCCAATCTTGAATGATAGCCCACGCCTGATGAGCCATAGTCTGCTTATTCAACTCACTGGACTGACGGATGGTATCCAAATAAAATGATTTTAACCGACAATAACCGGCTAAGTTTTTCTCAACAGCAGCCGTCAATCCATCCTGCCAAGGATAGCCTTTATGGTAAGAAGCTACATAAAAGCAACGTTTTTTCCCTCCAACCCAGACAGCCAAACCGATACTGATGATGAGTAATACAATGACTGGAATAATCACAAAGGATACTTTTATATTTTTCATTATCTTCTAGTGTGTATCTTGTAATTAAAGAACCTGCAGAGCATTTTTTATAATCGCTCCCTCGTAATTTTAATTAACAATACATCCAGCTGATCAATTGTCAGTTCTAACTGAGCAATAATTCGGTCAACAGTTGACTGGTCTTTTGCCATAATGATAACACTCCATTCCGCTTGCTGATGCAAATCATGGAAATCTGATTCAGTGATAGCAACATTAGTTACCCTGCCAAACTTATCTTTAAGACCACCTAAGCGGCTCCTTTTTTCTTTTAGTGACCGACAGCCTGGTAAGTGGAAGAATAGTGTTAGTAACTGAATAACCATTTATATTAATACCCTACGCATTGGGTATATTTAGGTATGATGAATTTCAATTGAAAGTCCATTTTGCTTTAAGTGTTCAACCAACAAGGCTCGGTCTGCCTGATTTAAAAATTCTCCTACAGGAATAATTTGATTTCGATAGCACAAGCTCACTTCACCCACACTCCCCCCATGAGCTGACCTAAATACCTGCACCGTGGTCCACTCTCGCTGCAACACATAGCGCTGCTCTAAGCGTCGACGCCCTTTTTCGACACAAATCTGGTCAATGGTCAGCCAAATACGTTGCTGACGGGATGCTTGCCAAGCGGTGTAATAAAGCGCTATAGCCAGACACGCAAGTTCAATCCCAGCAAAGGGTAGGACTACCCAGGCCCCCACTAAGGCAAAACCTACGGCAATCAATAGGCTCAACACAGCAAGACCGCCAAAAACCTGCAAATTACCGCGCCAGCTTAACGACTGATTAGATCTCAGCCAAATTTCTTGACCGACCTGTTTGCTCTGTTCCACAACAACCATAATTAAGAGCCTGTTACTTGCTTCTTAAGCAATGTTACTGCTTAGATAATCCAGTCCTGAGAAGAATCAACAACCGTTGAATTCTATGAGCAAACCAAACACTTAATGTCTAAGCTTAGTTCAAGTACACCTAGTACTGAAGGAAGCACCATACGCGAAGGATGCCATGACTCAAGAAGCTAAATTTTCAATCGGGCAAATCGTTCACCACAAACTGTTTAACTATAGAGGGGTTGTGATTGATATAGACCCAACCTTTATGCTGACTGATGAGTGGTATCAAACCATGGCAAAAAGCCGCCCACCAAAAAACAAGCCTTGGTACCATGTGTTAGTGGATAATGCAGTCCATCAAACCTATGTGGCGGAACAAAATTTAGCACCTGATGACAGTGGTGAACAAGTCCACCACCCTGAGCTTGGGCTTTATTTTGATCAATTTATTAATGGTCACTATCACCTAAAACAAAAATCCAATTAGCCTGCCATATTTTGCCTTTTTATTACCGACAACTGTCTTAATATAACTATCAGATAGTCTTTTTCTGTTGTTTCAATAAGCCTTAACAACCGACCGAGTCATTCAGCGTCATCACTTTATTGAAATAAGAGAAATATTATGAAACTAACAAAACTCGCCTGCATCCTAGTTGCCACTACCTGTTTATCAACAGCGATTTTTGCTAAAGAGCCCAAAGCAAGTGTTGGGGATAAATTAATGGGCGTAGGTTCAGGTATGGTGATTGGCGCATTAGCAGGCGGCCCTTTTGGTGCAGTCATTGGTGCAGCTGTTGGAGATAGCATCACAGAAAAGTTTGCTATGGCAGATCAAGCTGAAGCAAACGAGGCGGCACTGATTACAGCCCAGCAAGAAATTGAGCTGCTTAGGCAACAATTGGCAGCGAACCAGCCTGGTAGTGAATCAATTAATAGCAGTAGTTATTGGGTAATGGGCGAAAACCAAACGGCACAATTCCCTGTATTGTTTCATACCGCTGAGAGCCGTATACCTGCTTCCCACTTAGCACTGCTTGATCACTGGGCAACCATATTAACAGCAAACCCTGCATTACAAATTCAGCTAGATGGTTATGCCGATCAACGAGGCTCAGATAGCACTAACCACCAACTATCTCTAGCCAGAGCTCAAGCTGTTAAGCAATACCTTGCCAGTGCAGGCATTGACCCACAACGTATTAGTGTCATCGCTCATGGCAAACAAGAGGCTTCCGCAGCCCAGGGTAATTTAGACGGTTATGCGTTGGATCGTCAGGTCGTCGTTACACTGAGCACTAATGAAAATACGGCAACGGTTGCACAAAACTAGGCCGCATGGATCACCATTGGTTGGGCTACAGATTGCGCTTTTTCCTTACCCAGTAATACTTCAACCAGGGCCAGAGCAAACGCTAACGCAGTACCTGGCCCTTGACTGGTAATCAGCTTATTATCCTGATCAACAACCACAGCGGCAGCTCTATCAACCTGTGCGCCTATTAATTTATCTTGAAAACTGGGATAACAGGTTGCTTTAACCCCTTTCAGCCAGCCATGTTGAGCCAACACCACAGCAGGCGATGCACAAATTGCAGCATGCCACTGTTTATTATTTCTTTGTTTTTCTAAGATGCCAGTGAGTGGTTGACTCTCATATAAATACTTTGCTCCAGGCATTCCTCCTGGTAAAACGACTAAATCATAAGCTTGGTCAACACAAGTTTTAATATGACAGTCCGCTTGAATTTTTACGCCTCTAGAAGCTGTGATTAGCAGCGATTCAGTCGGCATACAACTGGCCACGACAACATCGACATCTGCTCGTCTTAATACATCAATAATACAAACGGCCTCTAGTTCTTCAGAGCCATCAGCAATAGCAACCAATACTTTCTTCATATTATGACCTAGTGTAGAAAAGCGAGTATTAATAGAATAGTATGACTGAACCAAAGCTTTCTCAAAAACGTTCGCTAATGAGGCTGTTGCAAAAGGTCATGAGCGAAGCAAAGACAAGGCAAAAATCGGCGAAAAGGCGGAGTTTATACCTAATAAATGAGTATTTTGAGTCGATTTTTAACGCAGTATTTGCAAGCGTAGTAGTTGTGCGACAGCCTCTAATGGAAGTAATCAGCTGTTACTAATGCCTTATGAAAAATCAAAAACACGCCACTATTTATGGACTATCTGCTGTAATGCTTTGGTCTACTGTTGCTACTGCTTTTAAAATCAGTTTGCAACATTTTAGCCCATTACAATTACTGTTCTATTCCAGCCTTTGTTGCATTATGTTACTGACTGCTATTTTAGGGTGGCAAGGCAAACTTCAACAGGTCTATCACTGTATCAAAACAGCACCTACTCACTATTTATTACTGGGAACAATGAACCCTTTTATCTATTACCTGTTGTTACTTCAAGGCTATGACTTACTACCAGCCCAACAGGCCCAACCCATTAATTACACCTGGGCTATTACGTTAACCCTTTTATCCATTCCCATTCTAAAACAAAAAATTACTCTGTTAGCGTTTCTAGCCTGTTTAGTCAGCTATTTAGGTGTATTGGTGATTTCGACCAAAGGTGAGCTACTCAGTTTAAATTTTTCTAACCCGCTTGGAGTGTTATTTTTATTGACCAGCACCCTCTTCTGGGCTTTATATTGGTTGTTAAATACCAAACAAAACCACGACCCAGTTGTCAGTTTACTGGCCTGCTTTTTAATGGGTTTCCCTTTACTCATTATTAGTACGGCAGCATTTGCTGACTTTACTATCCCCCACTGGCATGGCTTTGCTGGCGCACTTTACATAGGTTTATTTGAAATGGGGTTTAGTTTTATTTTATGGTTAAATGCCATGAGGCTTGCTGAAAACACTGCCAAAATCAGTAATTTAATCTTTTTAGCCCCCTTTACTTCACTGATTTTTATTCATTATTTACTGGGCGAATCGATACACCCTGCCACCTACGTTGGGTTGGTATTAATTATTACAGGTATTGTATTACAGCAACGGTTAAGTCATCGCTCAGCAAGCATTAAAGGAAAAAAAGTAGCTGTTAATTAATGCATCACTCAAATGCTGGCAATAGGGAGTGATAGGATATTCTATAGTTGTGACATGAAGTCACTTTAGCGCAAGAGGCCATGGGTTGGCCTTTCTTGTGCAGCAGAAGAATACTCTATTGCCCCATATTATACACTCTATTTATCAAGCACTTTCATGGATCTTAATGTGATTAGTAATAATATCACTAATTGGTTGATACAACCCCTGTGGTATATCGTGCCCCATACCAGGAATCGTCACTAACTTAGCTCCTGTTATTAACTGCTTTAACTGAAAACTCGCTTTTACTGAAATAAGCAGATCAGCTATGCCATGAATAATTTGTGTCGGTAGGGTTATTTCACGGGACCATTTAATCAATGAGCCGGTCGCTAAAATAGCATGGGTTTGGCGCATCATGCCTGCGGGCCGAAAATCTCGATCAAAGCATTTTTCCAATAATTGCCTCAGCATAATTGGATCCGTTGGATAAGCAGGACTACCAATGGTTTCCCACATGGCTTGTTGATGATCAACCACCCGTTGTTTATTTCGTCCCGCCAACTTTCTGGCAAAAACAAACTTAATCAGTCGTAGATCAGGGGTAGGTAAATTCGGGTGGTTGGTAGATGTCATTAATAAAGTTAAGCTCGCCAACTTATCTGGATGCTTGGCAGCCAATAGCTGGGCAATCATCCCACCCATTGATACCCCCACTAAATGTACTTCAGTTAATTTCAGTGCATTAATTAAAGCTAAAGTATCCTCCGCCATATCATGCAAGGTGTAGTGGGCTTTAGGTAAGCCACCCAATCGATACCTAGCATAACTCAACGGTAAATTAATTGACATTTGCCGCTTTACACTATTTGAACCACCAATATCACGGTTATCAAACCGAATCACTCGAAAGCCTTGCTTCACTAACAAAGCAACAAAAGGGTCAGGCCACATCCACATCTGACAGGATAGCCCCATCACTAATAACATCACAGGCTTGTCAATTTCCCCCCAGGACTCATAGGCCAATTCAATACCATTGGCTTGAACAGTTCCGGTGGTAATAGGGATATCAGCAAAAAATAAAGTTTGTGGATGAAGGGTAACCAGACAATCGTTCAAGCAGCTTCTCCTTCTATGATGAATTAGTATGAAACAATGGGACACTCTTCTGCCACTCAAAAGTCTATCCCTAGCCTTTAGAATTAAAGCTTATCCCAACCACAGCTACAGAATACTCCATTAACTCATACATTCTCACGGAAGCCTTTTATGACTTCCAATATAATACCTGAAGTAATATCTGCCCCGATATCACCTTATTATTGTCAGCTTTTCTGACGATCTAGAACAGCATTTCGAGTTAATGCTTGATTGGCAGGAAGACGCACAACTAGACCGAGTAGATTGCTTTAAATATTCGCCAGTAGAAGGAGCTAAAGCAAATGAACTACCAGGCGCTGTACCAGAAGAAGTGAAGCAAGAATGCTGGGAACGGTTTATGGCAACTCAACAGCAAATCAGCGCCAACAAGCTTCAGCAAAAATTCGGTAAGACATATGTTGAAGTGATTATTGATGAGGTAGGTGATGGCGGAGCCGCTGGCCGAACCCAAGCCGATGCTCCTGAGATTGATGGGAAACTTTATTTGGAAGGTGCTACTCACATACAAGCAGGGCAATTGGTTAAGTTAGTAGTGGAGGAAGCCGATGAATACGACATGTGGAGGCATCTTCTTCACGAATAGATTAGATACGTAAAAATCATTCGCGAAAAGTATACAAAAAAGCTGGCTATTGCCGGCTTTTTTGTTCCAAACTCACAACTTTTTCTACAGTGACTTTTTTATTCTGGTTATACAACAAATCCACAATATTTTTTTCAGGTTTGTAACCAGTCACCGCTTTTAACAACAGGTGACGTACATTCGTATAGTCATACTCTTTTAATGACTGCTCAATCTCGCTTAGCAATTCTGCTAAAGACTCCCATGGCAGCATTTCCTCATGAGCACGCATAATCATTGAGTGCTCTGTTGGTGTATCATTTTCACCAATTAACAGCTCTTCATACAGTTTTTCACCCGGCCTCAAGCCAGTAAACTGAATTTCAATATCCCCTTCAGGGCTTTCCTCATTTTTAACTGTTAACCCTGATAGATTGATTATCTTTTCAGCTAGATCAACAATCTTAACAGGCTCCCCCATATTCAAAACAAATACGTCACCACCCTGCTCCATAGCACCGGCTTGAATCACCAACTGGGAAGCTTCAGGAATAGTCATAAAGTAACGGGTAATATTGGGATGTGTAACCGTAATAGGGCCGCCCTCTGCTACCTGCTCCCGGAATTTAGGAATAACTGAACCCGATGATCCTAATACATTACCAAAACGCACCATAGTAAAGCGGGTTTCATTATGAAAAGCACAATGGTTAACCAAGCCAAATACATTATTTTTATTTAAATAAAGCGTTGACTCTTCACTAAGTGCTTGCAACACCATTTCTGCCAAGCGCTTGCTAGCACCCATAACATTAGTGGGCCTAACCGCTTTATCAGTAGAAATCAGCACAAAGTGTTTTACTTTACCAATAATCGCTGCTTGTGCAGTAAGTAAGGTACCAAATACATTATTACGAATGCCTTCCGCAATATTTTGTTCGACAATAGGCACATGCTTATAGGCTGCTGCATGATATAAGGTATCGACATGATAAGAGCTGATCGTATTGAGCAAATGCTTGGCATTGGTGACCGAGCCAAGTAAAGGGATGACTTCAACAGGGTAATTCACTTGTTGTACAATTTGCTCCAGCTCTTTATGAATACTGTATAAGTTGTACTCCGAGTGCTCAAACAAAATGATACTTTTAGGTTGATTCTGCACAATCTGCCGACAAAGCTCTGAACCAATGGAGCCACCTGCCCCTGTTACCATCACCACCTTGTTTTTAATGCAGCGTTCTAAAAGCGCTTCTTCAGGTTGAACCGAATCTCTACCTAATACATCCGCTATCTCAACTTCACGGATATCTGCCACTTTCACCTTACCCATGGCTAGCTCAGAAATACTGGGTACTGTTCTAACATGCAGGGGGTATTGTTCCAAAGACTCTAAAATTTCTTTTTTCTGTGAGCGTGATAAAGTAGGCATTGCCAGCAGTATTTCCCTAGCCCCCGTTTCCTCAATCATCTGCCCAATATGCTTGGGAGTATATACTCGCTTCCCCGCAATCAAGCGATTAGCAATCGAACGATCATCATCCACAAACGCCACTGGCATTAACTCATGGCCACGCTCTAACGCTCCCAATAACTCAAAGCCAGCTTCACCAGCACCATAAATAGCCACCGGGCGCTTACTTAGATTTTGAGCCCGAGAAATCCGCAATAAGTGAGCACTATCTTGTGGAACCAGCCATAACCTAACAGCCCAGCGAATTCCCCCAATGGCCAACATACACAATGCCCAGTAATTTAACACCACCGAACGCGGCACCACTGCTGCTTCACGATGCCAGTAAATCAACAAAGACAACACTAGGGTAGATAAAGTTATAGCCTTAAAAACGGCTAAAAAAGCATCACGCCCCATATAGCGAAGCACTGCGCGGTAAAGTCCAAGCTTGATAAAAATCGGTAAAGAAACCAGTGGTGCGACGATAAACAACCAAGCGTAATCAGCCCCAATGGGGTTAACTAACTCCTCAGGCCCTAGTCGTACAAAAAAAGCAAGCCATAGGCAGAGCCAGGTGAGTGCAACATCTGTTGTAACACCCAGAATTCTTTTTTGTCGCCGAGTCAGCTCTAGTAAAAAATTTTTAATTTTCATTGCCATTCTAAGGAAAGGCTTACTGAAGAACATAGCTTATAAATAAAGTAGTAGATAGAAACACAACCAAGTATTAGCAACAAGCTTGGCTTTAATGGAGTTAGGTAAAATAATGCATAGGAATGCGGTTTATGAAACAAACGACTTTCAAATAACTTCCACTTGCTTAGAGCAAAAATTACTCACTTTACTTCACTATTGACTATACTGACTGCAAATGTGGGGGGAAGTTTAACACCAATATCCTCATACTAGGTATTTTTTACAAGAATATAGCCATACCTATTTACCGGATGCTATTGAATAAGTAAAGGTAACTATAGTTGAAAGTGTATTTAGTGGACTAAAGCTCAATGAAGCGTATTATTGATGAAGAGGTTTAACTAACAGGAATACTTACTTGCCGGGTCTGCGTTTGCCTGATGATAAGCTTTTAATTATTTCTTCAAGTAATCCTGGGGAAAACAACATTAACATTTATGCTCATTACAGGGAAATAGAATCATTATTTCAATGCCTAAAAAGCAGTGGCTTTAACTTTGAAGATACACTGTAGAACCAAGTTGACTCAGAAACAAAGTAGGGGGGGGGTAGCTATTGCTTTTTGCTGAGCTATTAAAACAAGTGAATGGAGTGTAAACAGGGTGAAGTGATTAGAGCCAAAAAGCGTGCTCGGCCACAAAAAAGCTTGTTCAACCATAGGTAGGGTTTGCTCCAACAGTTTGGGTTACAGGCTTGTCATTGTCTCAGACGTATTCTTCAGTGCTTGAAGCTATTGATAAATAAGCCTCAAGCTCCTGAATGACCACTTTTAGACTATAAATTGTCGTGTACAGTGTGAAAACCGTATAATTATGGCAGAGCTAAGAAATAGGTCCTAATCTTCATAAGAAAGCAGTACTATTTTTACTAACATGAAAAATTCATTAGTCTTAAACTATAGTGATAGATTTCGACATGATGCTGAATTAATTTGATATGAAAGATACTGCTAGAATGGAGAATATTTATTAATGGACTATAATTTAAAAATAACCTTTACAGAAAGTGATGAAATCGGAAGCCTCTCTAGGAAAAGTGTTATCAACATTTGTTAGGAGTATCATGTAAGAGAAAATATTTTATAATACCATTCAATTCGAAGATTTAAAGTCTTTCAAAGTCTACAATAACTATTATTTAATAGTATGATAGAGACCAAGAATGCTACCAGTATTTTAACAAATATAGATAACTAATAATATTTCATCCCTCTTGAATACAGTTAGATTTTGGTAACACATTAAGAAACGCTGAAATAATTATACAAAATAACAAAAGCATAAAATCACTCTAAATCTAATAGGCATGTTTTCCAATTATATCGAATTAGAAACAGAGTCTTTTTTTTTGACATATACTTTCTATAAAAACCCACTCAAGGATAAAGGAGTTAGGACTTGTCATCTCAAATTTATAAATATCGAAAATCATATAAGATACATAAAATAATAGTTGTGATAGCTTCAACTATGTCTTTAATATGCCAAGGTGAACCTAATCCAAATATCCAGTATTATGGATATGACTGGCTTGATAGTGATAATGTAGAGCAGAACTATGCCAGTATTACAGCCACTGGAGCAAATAACACAAATTTAAACATAGTTCACTCAATTTCAAGTTTAAACTCTACTGCTTGTTTAAATGATCAATGCGCAGTCAATATTAGTGCAGGCGAAGAAAATTATCATGGTCGGTTAGATATTTGTTTTTCAGCAAGAAACAATAGAGAATGCCAATCTAAAAACTCATGGAAAAATATATGGCATATTGTAGAAGATATTAAATCCGCAACAAATAGACCTAAGGCAATCTATTTTCTTGATGAACCTTCTGCCGATCCTGCACTCCAAGATAATGGAGTGTATGTTAAATGGCAATACGCTAGTTATGTTTGTACATTAAGGCAAGCTTTATCAGCATATGAGCTAAGTGATATACCAATATTTACTATTCTTATTTATAGAAAAACTGTTCCTGCAGTAATTAACGAAATTCGCCATCAAATGGCACAACCAAGCTGTATAGGGGTAAAAAGTACTCCTGATTGGGTTGGAATTGATAACTATTACTGGCGCTATGATAGTTCTCGAGATGACAGCACCACTATACATGAAACATACCGTAGATATTTTTCAGATAATTCTAGCCTAAAATGGGTTATTGTTCCACCATCAACACAAGAGCCTTCACTGAACCCACCTGTTATAAATGACCAAGATTTGCATGACCGCATTCAAGTATATTGGAACTATTTAAATAACTATCCACAAGATCCTATAATTGCTATTATGAACTTCAGATTTGATAAAAATATTTTAGATCCTTCCACAATTGATAATTTTCCAAAATCAAGGGCTATATTAAAATTTATGGGAAATATGCTTACCCCTTAGTTTTTCATACATTAACTGAATTTTTAAATTAGTAGCTTAGTAAAGTACAGCCTTAATAAACTGGTGTAGCTAGTAAAATGACAGCATTAACCTTGTAAACATGTTTGGTACACTTAACTTACAACACTTGTATATGGCCCGAAGCTTTGCGAGCACTGGTGGTAATAGTCCAAATTTTCTCACAACAGTGGATTATATACATGATGCAGTATTATTAAAGCTAGACATGATTCACGGCTGATCTGGAATATATTATCGTTTTTTCTGCTCTAGACTCACAACTTTTTCTATGGCTATTTTTTTGTTTTGGTTATACAGCAAATCCATAATATTTTTTTCTGGTTTATAGCCAGAAACCACTTTAAGTAACAAATGTCGAACATCGGTATAATCATTCTTTCTTAACGATAGCTCAATCTCACCTAGCAATTCTGCTAATGACTCCCATGACAACATTTCCTCATGAGCACGCATAATCATTGAGTGCTCTGTTAAAGTATTATTTTCACCAATTAATAGCTCTTCATACAGTTTTTCACCCGGCCTCAAGCCAGTAAACTTAATTTCAATATCACCCTCAGGGCTTTCCTCATTCTTAACTGTTAGCCCTGAAAGATTGATTATCTTTTCAGCCAGATCAACAATCTTAACTGGTTCCCCCATGTTCAAAACAAACACATCACCACCCTGCCCCATGGCTCCTGCTTGAATTACTAATTGGGAAGCCTCGGGTATCGTCATAAAGTAACGGGTAATATTAGGATGGGTAACGGTAATAGGGCCACCCTCTGCCACTTGTTCCCGAAACTTAGGAATAACTGAACCTGATGAACCCAATACATTACCAAACCGCACCATGGTAAAGCGTGTTTCATTATGAAAAGCACAATGGTTAACTAAACCAAATACATTATTTTTATTTAAATAAAGGATCGACTCTTTACTCAGCGCCTGTAAAACCATTTCTGCCAAGCGTTTACTGGCTCCCATTACATTTGTGGGCCGAACGGCTTTATCAGTTGAAATCAACACAAAGTGTTTTACTTTACCAATAATCGCTGCTTGTGCGGTAAGTAAGGTACCAAACACATTATTGCGAATACCTTCAGCAATATTTTGCTCAACAATAGGTACATGCTTATAAGCTGCTGCATGATAAAGCGTATCGACATGACAGGAACTAATTGTATTAAGAAGGTGTTTAGCATTGGTGACCGAGCCAAGCAACGGAATAATGTCAACAGCATAACTCACCTGCTGTACAATCTGCTCCAGCTCTTTATGAATACTGTATAAATTGTATTCAGAGTGCTCAAACAAAATAATACTTTTAGGTTGATTTTGTACAATCTGACGACAAAGTTCTGACCCTATTGAGCCACCTGCCCCCGTGACCATCACCACTTTATCTCTAATACAACGCTCCAACAGCACCGCCTCTGGCTGAACAGAGTCTCTCCCTAATACATCTGCTATTTCAACTTCACGAATATCCGCTACTTTCACCTTACCCATAGCTAACTCAGAAATGCTGGGTACCGTCCTAACATGTAGGGGATACTTTTCTAAAGACTCTAAAATCTCCTTTTTTTGAGCACGCGATAAAGAAGGCATCGCCAGTAGTATTTCCCTGGCCCCGGTTTCCTCAATCATCTGACCTATATGCTTCGGCGTATAAACTCGTTTACCTGCAATAAATCGATTTGCAATAGAACGGTCATCATCCACAAATGCTACAGGCATTAACTCATGCCCACGCTCTAAAGCTCCTAATAACTCAAAACCCGCTTCACCCGCTCCATAAATAGCCACTGGGCGCTTACTTGTATTTTGGCTTCTAGAAATTCTTAATAAATGAGCACTATCCTGAGGCACCAACCAAAGCCTAACAGCCCAACGAATCCCCCCTATAGCCACCATACACAGCGCCCAATAATTCAAAATAACAGAACGAGGCACCACCGCCGCATCACGATTCCAGTAGATGAGCAAAGCTAAAACCAAGGTAGATAAAGTAATGGCTTTAAAAACGGCTAAAAAAGCATCACGCCCCATGTAGCGCAACACAGCACGGTAAAGCCCCAACCTAATAAAAATAGGTAGTGATACCAACGGAGCAGTAATAAACAACCATAAATAGTCGTCGCCTACTGGATTAACTAAACGTTCAGGGCCTAAACGAACAAAGAAGGCAAGCCAGAGGCAGAGCCAGGTGAGAATAACATCAGTTGCAACGCCCAAAACTCTCTTTTGTCGCCTACTTAGTTCAAGTAAAAGATGTTTAATTTTCATTGCTACTTTAAAGCAAAGTTTTTTACAGAACATAATTAACATCAAGAGAGTAAAGAATAGGAGTATGGCCTAATGTGAACAACAAATTTGTCTGGATAAACTAGGAAAAGTAATTAAAAGGAATATAGTTTATGAAAATTAAGATATCTAGCTTTCCTCATTATTTAAGAAAGGCTATAGGAAAAAGTACAAATATGATTCATTTTGATGATACCATCCTTGCAAGCGCTGCTTGTGTATCCTGCTCAGGTATCCAGCCTAGAGTCCTAGAAGTGAACTCTACATCGACTTCAAGATTACCAAGAACACGTGCCACCTGATCCCTTTTTCCTAAGCAAAAACCCATAAGCTTTAGAAGAGACTGGGGGAGTTTAACCAGACGAGCTTGTACTCCAAGCCCATTAGCAAGAGCATTCACTAGTTCAACGGAAGAAATTTGTTTGGCATCTGCTGCTAAAAAAATTTGGTTAGCCGCATCGGGGTGAATAGTACATAACCATATTAAGTCACATAGAGCATCTAATGAGCATAGATTCCGCTTATTTCTCATTGCTCCAAAGGGAAGTGGCACCCGTTTTTTTATCAGCTTCTGTAAGGATAATAGATTACCTTTCACTCCCTCTCCATAAACTAATGCTGGGCGTACAATAGCTACTTCAAGAGTAGAGCTTTTGGCTATTTTAAATAAGCACTTTTCAGCAGCCAACTTAGAGCGCCCATAAGCATCTTCAGGTGAGGGCATATCATCAACAACGAATGGATGAATAGTTGACTCGCCATTTACTTTAATGCTACTTAAAAATACTAAACGTTTTACTCCTGATTGGGCTGCAGCTTCAGCAAGCTTACATGTATATTCAACATTTACCTCATGATAAGCAGTCTCTATATCAGATTCTGTATCTTTCATCACATGAGCACGGCCAGCCAGATGAACAACCACATCAATATTTTGAAGGTCTTTTACTAATTGGTCTTGAGCAGTTAATCTATTATTATTACCATCCAGGTTTACAGTTTTATGGCAACCTTTAATTTCAATCTTAGATCGACTAGCTCCTACTATTAATTTCACTTCTTCTTTTTGACTTAGAAACTTACAAAACGCTTGGCCAACGAAGCCGGAAGCACCCGTAATTAGAATATTCATAACTAAACCAGCTTCCAGCCATATCTATTGAAAAATTTTACCATTGAGCTAGAAAAATATTTGATATGTTTAAGCCCTTTTCTTCCCGCTCCTCCTCCATAATGAGTAACAACTACATCCGGGTGATAGACAACACGACCTAACTTTCTTGCACGAAATGATAAATCAAAATCTTCAAAATACATAAAGTAACGGCTATCAAAACCACCGAGTTGTTTTAAAATTGATGAGCGAAAAAGCATAAAACATCCACTTACAATATTGACATCGGTAATACTATTACTGTTAACAACCTGATGGTTCTCGTAATCAGCCAGCTTTTTTTGGAAAAGCCTGTTTAGTTTTTTGTTATTCAAAAATCTAAGTAATAAAACGAATACTGATGGATAAGACTTCACACCAGATTCTAAAGTACCTTTTTCATTCAATATTTTTGGCGAGACAAGTACAACATCATTGTTGTTACTTAAATAATCAAGTGCTATTTCAAAAACTCCCTGATGAATAATTACATCAGGGTTAAGTACTAAAACATAGTCATAACCAAGTACATTTGTGGCTAAGTTATTACCTAGGCCATAACCTAAATTCCCTTGACCTTGAATTAACCTTAAATCAAACATTTCATTTATATTAGAATATCTATGAGATAATTTTTTACTTAAAGCTGAGTCACCGAAGTTATCAACAACAACTATTGAAGCAAATAGTATCTTAGTTTCATTTACTGCCCTAATAAGAGAATCGATGACATTCTCTATTAAACTCCAAGATTGCTTGTAAACAACTAAAGAAACAAGCAGTTTCATATTCTGCCCTATAAATTAGAATTTGTTTATAAATTTACGTTATAACTCATTTTGAATCATTGATATAAACAATATTCTAGTCAACATAAAAATTCTATGAAATCACTCAGCCTTAGGGATACAGGGTGGAATGACTAGAAAATAATCTATTATCAAAATCATATTCCACTCAACAATATCATTATATAAAAATCAAAATCTATAGAACCTTTTTTCTATAAAATAGAAAGAAAAAACAGCCATTAAAATTGTCATACCTAAACAAACTATACCAAATAAAAATTTATTTTCATCAGAATAAGCCTCACTATTCTTTAAAGCTAATATAATTGGCATGTGATAAAGATAAATACCAAAACTTATCCTCCCTAGAAAAGGCATTCCAGATTTATTAATGATCAGCTTACCATTATCTTTAATTCTAGAGCTTATTAAAATTGCAACAAAAATAAGTATTGAAAATGAAATAGCTAAAAAAGTTCTACCAATAACTAAATATACCCAATTTGACCAATAATCAGGTTCCTTTTGGACAGCCAAGTAAAAATATAATATAGACAATGATACAAATAATAATAGAAATACAACCTTGTAACTTAATAGCTTACTCATTAAACTACTGGATCTATAGAACCTAGCAATTATAATTCCATATGCAAACTCATCTAGCATACCTATAATTTGAGTAGACCATATAAATTTTAAAATAGGGATTAAACTATCTTCTTGGCTAACCAAAAACCTCCATATCCAAGCAGTTATAATCCAACAAGATAATATTAAGGCTATATGCCTATCATTTCTAATTTTTAAAGCTGAAATAGCGATAAGTATATAAAATGCAGCCTCAACGCCTAGACTCCAGTAGACACCATTTATGCTTCCATGAGTATGATAAGAATAAACATGAATAAAGCTTACATGAGCCAAAATATCGATAAGTCCATGAACTGATATAATATAAGTTGGAGCTGCAAATGCAATTACTAGTAATAGTGATATATAATATCCTGGTGCTAGCCTAAGAAATCTTTTTGTTAAAAATATTCTCAGATTCCATTCTGGCATTGCCAGAACAGATAACCCAATAAAGAAGCCGCTTAAAACAAAAAATAGGTCAACACCTATACCACCTAAATTAAAAAAGCCTTCAAAAGGATCTCCACCAATAACTGCAATATGATAAAAGAAAACGGAGAGTGCCGCGAGCGCTCTAAGTACATCGAGCAAATCAATTCTGTTCAAAACATTTGCCTATTATAAAAAATACAAGGATATTATTTACTTTCTATGTTGATCAGATCATGGAAAGGCCTTGAACTCAAAGATTTTTTTACAAACCTTTGAAAACTAAATGGTATTAGATTTACAAATCTTGATAAAAATGGACTGTTGCGAAGTTTCCAAAGAAGTATGAGAGCTTTCTCCTTACGATTAAGCTGATCACTCATCTGTGAACTAGAGAATCCCAGCAAATCATATAATGAAGATTCATTTGACTTTGTTGGACATTTAACAAACTCTAAGTAATTGTCTTTATAGAAGTCTTTGTTCAAATATAAATCAGTATTATATTCATTACTTTTGATTTGATGCTGACCAATTTTAGAATTAGAAAGATCTGAAGACCAAAAATCAACTAGTGAATTAATAGTTATATCCCAGGGTAATAAAATTGAGTTCTCTCGCTCTGAAACTCGCTCAGGAAAAGCACCAAGATTAGGGCAGATAATAGGCAAATTTGTTCTTAATGCTATAGATAATGTATAGCTATATGTTTCTGGCCAAACTGCAGGAAACCAAATACAGTCAGGGTTTATCTGTTCAATTAAGTCATCAGCTTCCACTATATCATAAGGTCCGTGAGTTATTACGCCCTCTAGAGGTTTATATGCATAACCTAGCAGATGAAATTCATGGGAAGTAGAAGCAGCGACTTTCTCAAGTATATCAGCACCTTTTTCTTTACTTAAAGCCCCAAGAATTAATATTTTTTTCTTAGGGGTTATTGTAAACTTCCTAATTTTACCAGCAAATGTTTTTTTGACACAAACATCATGATGATAAGAAACTATAATTTTGGCAAAGCAACTTGAATAGACTTCACAAAACCTTTTTGCAGTATCTTTAGATGGACAAATTATTCTACTAGCATTATTTACGAAAATACCATATTTCATTCGCCACTCATCTATTGTGCATGATATTGGATAACGACTTGCACACATAACATCCGTCTTATTTTTATCTTCGCCAACAAAAATTCCATCGTTATTTGTTAAGGTTGGATTACCGTTAATCGAGAAATAATCATGAACTGTATAGTCATACTCTAAGTTAAGCTTTGTTGCTAGGCCAAATAACTCATCTGGAAGCTCCATTGTATGGTGATAATGAACCCTATCTACACCCACATAAAGAAGTAATTCCTCCAGTATAGTGAACTCTTCTTTAACATTGAATGTGTGCTTAAAATTAACCTCTTTGCCATTTAAAAAATAAGTTACAGTTACTGTGTTCTCTATTTCTGTTGGAACAAGCTTTAGAAAGTCTACTTCATTAGCGTAAAACTCTACTAACTCATTTATATGCTGACTTACACCACCACCTAGCCTATGTGAAACAAGCAGTACTTTTTTCTTTTTACTTTTTCTTAGAAGCGATAAAAAAGCTAATTCCCTTGCTTTTTTTGCAGGATCATGAGAAATAAAGTTATGTACGTCTCGAACATAATCAGGATGCAAAGACTGAAGTAGCTCTAGAGCTTTATCTTTTCTAGGATCACCTTCATCAGCGAAACTAACCCCCCCTTTATGGAATGCAAACACATTCAGCTGATGAGTATTTTTCCAGCCTGCTTTAAGTGCCCGTTGACACCAATCATTTTCCTCACCATATCCTTTACCAAATGTTTCTTCATCAAAGTAGCCTACATCATTAAGACAATCTCGTCTTAAATACATACAAAAACCAACACCTGTTGGAACTTCAACTATATTTGTTTCCAATTCTAAGTCAGAGAATATATTGTCAATTTCTGTGACATTTAAATTACCTAGTAATTCATTATCTTCACAAAAATTCGGGAAACTACATATGGTCGCATTATTTGAAAAGGGGGTTACACTTCCAATTTTTTCATCAGAATAAGCAGCTTGTCTAATACGTTCAAGCCAATTAGACTCAGGTACTTCTACATCACTATTAAGTAGTAATATATCACTGTGTAAATTCAAAGCCATACCAATATTAACAGTGGCAACAAACCCTAAGTTTTTATCATTTTCAATTAGCTGAAAATTTTTCTTTTTGGAATAGCTTCTAAGCCAGTAAGACAGTTCTTCATCTGGGGAACAATCATTAATAACTAATAATGTTGCCCAACTAGGAATTGACTTTAAAGTTGAATGAATACAATCTTTTGTCTCATGCATACCACGGTAAACTGGTATAACTATAGTCACATTATTCATAATTCTTTTGCCTGTTTTAAGGACAGAGAAAATACTGTTTAAAAGCTTAATATATTTCATCTTAGCAATACTATGTAAATCAATGTATTTCTCTTTTTCAGACACTTTGTATTCATTATCCAATATTTTTACTAGCAATGCTCTTCTTTGCTCTAGCTCTAAAAGATCAAGATTTTTTTTCTTTAATTGATCTTTTATCTTATCACTTTCAGATATATAATTTAGGATTAATGTATTTTTTTCTACAATTTCTGCATCCATTCTTCTGATAGAGTCAAGCAATTTGTCACTCAATGGCGATGTGTAATTTAATCCTAACATTTCTGCTGAAGATGTATTTGCCAAAACTTCGTAAGGGTATTGAGGTTTATGCATTAATAAAAGAGCCACATCGTCTAGGCATGAAATTTTAACTAAATCTTTTACACAATACTCATCAGTTATATTATTTTTTAACAATAAAAGCCCAGCTTCCGAAGCATTTAAAAAAATATTTTCTTGATTATTCTTAAAATTCAATTTATTATAGGCATCAGCAATAACGCCATAAATATCATACTCTCTTTGACTTGCCCACTCTAGTACTTGACGAGAGTTGTTAAGGCTATTTACCTCAAGAAAAATAACTGGCTCATTATTTTCTATTAGTTTTTCAGCCCCAAAAAGAACATCTATTTCCATGCCTTCTACATCAATTTTTATAAAATCTACATTTTTAAAGTTTAATTTATCTAGTGCATAAACTTCAACTTCTTGTACATTAGTAGTGTCTATACAATTGAGTAAAGGTAGCCCTCCAAAATTCTCATTCTCAACTAATGAGAGTTTTGGAACACTTATAATAGAATTTTTATTTCCTACACCAATATTAAATGCTTCTATGTTACTTAACGGTGCTACTTCGATATTCTTTGATAAAATATTAAATAGTTCTTGTCTAGGCTCAAAGGAAAATACTTTACCATTAGCAGCCAAATGAGAAAAAGCTCTACTATGAGTTCCTATAAATGCTCCTACGTCGAAAACAATACTGTTTTTCTTTATAAAACGCTTAAGAATACAGATTTCATTTTCAGCCCATTCACCGTACATCTTTATAGACTGTGAAATAATACTATCATTTTCGATTATATAAAATTCACCATACTTAGTATTGGAGGTCTCAATATTACTGGTCATTTATTAATCCAACGAAGATTTATATTTAGATTATTTACTCCACAATATCCATGCACAAGACGCCCTTGTAAAACATCAATTCTTATCGCATCATGAATCCAGTGTAATTGTTGATGATCATCTAAGATACCATCGGAAATAGCAACATTAAGGGTATATGATCCTCGAATTAATACGGGCATCGAAAAACTAAAATCTGCTTGAACAGTCTCTCCTTTTTTAAAGCTAATACCTAAATTTCTATAAGAAGCACCGCTATCTTCGGTATATATATATTGCCCCTTTTTATCTTTTATCATAAATCCAATAACAGGATTTCTTATATCTCTATTTATCTCTATTTGAATCCTAAGTGTTACAGTATTACCATCAACTATCGAATTCAGTTCATTATTTTCTTCATCAAGAAAAACTACTTGTCTTATTCTTGCCCCACCAATTCCAAAAGATTCAGCTTCATGCCTAAACTGACCAATTCTGTATATATTTTCCAGTTGCTTTTCACCTTGCAATTCCAAAAAACATCTTTTTTCTTCAACTATTGAGCTACTTGCTAAACAAACTTTAGTTTCATTTTTTTCTTGATAAAGGTCATTTACATAATTTTTACATATTTCTTCTGTAGTACCTTCAATGGCAGGCTTTTCTCCACCAGGAAACAGTATTATTGCCTTTTGACACATGCTAAGAACAGTTGATGTATCATGACTAACAAAAAGCAATGTTCCACCTTGGGATTTAAACTCTTGTAGATATCTCATACATTTTTGTTGAAAGAAGATATCACCAACAGATAAAGCTTCATCAATTATTAGTATATCAGCATTGACATGAGCAGCTACAGAAAACCCAAGTCTAACATACATACCACTTGAGTATGTTTTCACTGGACGATCTATAAACTCGTTAAGCTCTGAAAAGTTAATTATATCTTGACAAACACTATCAATATTCCCTTTCGACAACCCCAAAATAGCTCCATTTAAATAAATATTCTCACGACCAGTAAATTCGGGATTAAAACCTGCACCAAGTTCAAGTAATGCAGCCAACTTTCCATTTAATTCAACACTGCCAATAGTGGGTGTCAACGTACCACATATTATTTGTAATAGTGTAGATTTTCCAGCACCATTTCTACCAATAATACCTACAGTATCACCTTTTTTAATCTCGAATGAAATGTTATTTAATGCACAAAATTCTCTATAGTATTTTTTATTTTCTGGTTTAGTGAAAATTTGTTTAATTCTATCATGAGGTTTATCATAAATTTTAAAGTATTTACTAACATTATTTACTTTGACTGCAACTTCATCAGATAACATCAGCAAACCCTTTTCTTGTTTTTTGGAAGAAGAAATAACCAATTTGAAGAGCCACGATACCTAAGACCCAATAAATTAAACATAATTTTAAATCTGGCTTTTCACCAAAAAACATCAATGTTCTACTTTCCTCAATAAAATATGTCAATGGGTTTATTTTCATAAACCATTTTAATTGATCAGGAACTGTTTCTAGTGAAAAGAAAATTGGTGATAAAAACATCATCATGGTAGAAATAACACCTGTCAATTGAGACATATCCTTTAAATACACTCCCACTGCAGAAAGCATAAAGCTGAGTCCTGTCATAAATAGGAGAAAAGGCAATAATACAAGCGGCAAGTAAATTGTTGTTATTGGTATACTCCCTTTAAAAAACAACATAGCTCCCCCCCATACAAAAATACTTATGAGCAAGTGAAAAAATGCTGAGAGTATTATATTAATGGGTAGCAATTCGATAGGGAAAACAACCTTTTTTACAAAGTTAACATTTGAGTTAATTATTAGAGGTGAGCGGTTAATTGATTCTGAAAAAAAATTAAAGTATATCATACCTATAAATAATATAAGCGCAAAATCTATTTTACTTTCATCAATATTTCCAGGAATCCACCTTGCTTTAAATATTACTGAAAACACTACAGTGTATACAGCTAATAAGATAACTGGGTAAAAAAAAGCCCAAGTTACTCCAGCAATAGAACCTCTATATCTACTTATTATATCACGCTTGGTTGTTTGACTAACCAACTCCCAGTTTTTTATTACTAAGCGTATTCCAGAAATTAATGAGTATGAGTTTTTTTGTTTAGAGTTCATTCTACAATATATTCGCTATTTTATAGCCTATTTACATCGATAAAGCTTATTGCATTTTCATCCTTTTCAGACAAAACTGGATGTTCATCAATAGGCCAGTCTATACACAAGTCTTCATCACACCACAATATTGAAACTTCTGCACCAGGATTGTAATAGTCTGTACACTTATATACAAACTCAGCATAGTCACTAGTCACATAAAACCCATGAGCAAAGCCTTCTGGAATCCAAAGTTGTCGCTGATTTTCTGCCGAAAGATATACACCAACCCATTTCCCAAATGTTGGTGATTTTTTTCTGATATCCACAGCTACATCATATACTTCACCAGAAATAACACGAACTAACTTCCCTTGTGTATTTTCTGTCTGATAATGCAAGCCACGGAGAATCCCTTTTTTCGATTTAGAGTGGTTATCCTGCACAAAAGTAGTAGGCTTTCCTGTAACTAATTCCTCAAACTTCTTTTGTTGCCAAGTTTCCATAAAGAAACCACGTTCATCACCATATACTGTAGGCTCAATAATTTTTACATCTGGAATTTTGGTATCTATTACTTTCATAAAATTATACGTAAACTTGAATATTATTTAATGCTTGCTGCCAATTACTTGGTTTAATTCCAAATTGTGTTTCTATTTTTTTGCAGTTTAGACATGAGTTCACTGGGCGTTTTGCTGGAGTGGGATAATCTTTAGTAGGTATTGAATTTAATATAGGTGTCCTATCAAATTCTTGTCTTTCAATAGCAGACTTGAAAATTTCAACTGCAAAGTCATACCAATTTACATATGGCATTCCAGAATAGTGGTAAACACCATAGTGAATGTCATTACTATTTTTAATTTTTTCTGCGATGCTAATTAAAGCTGAGGCAATATCACCAGCAAATGTGGGGCCTCCATACTGATCACCAACAATAGAAAGCTTTTCTTTTTCCCCCGCCAACCTAAGCATAGTTTTTACAAAGTTACTACCATATTCGCCAAATACCCAAGCTGTACGCAAGATTACATATTTTGAACAGTTTTGAATAATAGCTTTTTCACCAGCAAGCTTACTTGCTCCATAGATATTATTTGGTGATGGCTCATCTGTTTCTATATAACTTCTATTAAGTGCACCATCAAAAACATAATCTGTAGATAGATGTAATATGACTGCATTGACTAACTCTGCTGCTTTGGCCAGAAAAAGAGCTCCATCTCTATTAACTTTATATGCAAGTTCTCTCTCAACCTCTGCTTTATCTACAGCAGTATAAGCTGCCGCATTAATTATAAAATCTGGTTGAATGTTTGTTACAAGGTTAATAACTGCAGTTTCATTTGTGATGTCAAGTTCTTCACGACCTACAGCTATAAGCTCAGCCTTATTTTTTAGTTGTTTCTCAAGGTAAGTACCCACTTGACCTTTACAACCAGTAACTAGTACTTTCATTATTTTATTTAAATATTTTTGGTTAATATCTTTGTATTAAGTAAAGACTTTAAATATTTACCATAGTCATTTTTCATCATAGAACTGGATATTTGTAGTAGCTCTATGTCTGTAAGCCAGCCATTACGCCATGCAATCTCTTCAAGACAAGCTATTTTTAAACCCTGTCGGTGCTCTATGGTTTGAACAAATGACGATGCTTCATGTAAGCTTTCATGAGTTCCAGTATCCAACCATGCAAATCCACGCCCTAATTGCTCTACATGTAAAGCTTCATTTTCGAGATACATTTGGTTAATGCTGGTAATTTCCAATTCACCACGTGCAGAAGGTTTCACTGACTTTGCAAACTCAACCACTCGTTTATCGTAAAAATATAGACCTGTTACAGCATAGTTGGACTTAGGTGCTGTTGGCTTCTCTTCAATGGAAATAGCCTTCATATCACTGTTAAATTCAACGACACCAAAACGTTCTGGGTCTTTCACCTGATAACCAAACACAGTTGCACCGAACTCTCGGGTAGCTGCTTTTTTCAGCATATTACTAAAAGATTGACCGTAGAAGATATTATCACCCAATACCAGACAGCAGGTACTCTCTCCAATAAACTCTTCACCAATAATAAATGCCTGTGCCAAACCATCAGGGCTTTCTTGAATAGCATATTCAAGGTTAATCCCAAAGTCAGAACCATCCCCAAGAAGACGTTTAAAACTTTCATTATCTTCGGGTGTTGTAATAATTAAGATGTCCCGAATACCTGCTAACATGAGGGTTGAAAGGGGGTAGTAAATCATTGGTTTATCATAAACAGGTAGTAGCTGCTTAGATACGCCTCGAGTAATAGGGTACAATCGTGTACCCGAGCCTCCCGCCAATATAATACCTTTCATATTCTAGTTTGCCCCCACGCCTAAACGTTCTCGGCTATAAGATCCGTCGAGTACTCGGCTCCACCACTCTTGGTTATTTAAATACCACTGAACTGTTTTTCGAATACCTGATTCAAATGTTTCTGCCGGTGTCCAGCCTAGCTCCTGTTCAATTTTCATGGCATCAATCGCATACCGTAAATCATGACCTGGACGGTCTTGAACATAAGTAATTAAGTCCTGATATTGGCTAATACCATCAGGTTTATTAGGGGCTAACTCTTCTAATAAAGTACAAATTGTTTTGACTACTTCTATATTTGTTTTTTCGTTATGACCACCAATATTATAGGTTTCACCTACTATTCCAGTAGTGACAACCTTATAAAGTGCAGCTGCATGATCCTCTACATAAAGCCAATCACGTATTTGTTTACCATCCCCATAAACAGGTAAAGCTTTACCTTCTAATGCATTTAAAATTGTTAAAGGAATTAATTTCTCAGGGAAATGGTAGGGGCCATAATTATTCGAACAGTTGGTGATTAAAACTGGCAAGCCAAAAGTGCGATGCCATGCACGCACAAGATGGTCGCTTGAAGCTTTAGAAGCAGAGTATGGGCTGCTAGGCGAGTATGATGTAGTTTCTAAAAATAACGCTTTGCTATCTCCCAGGTCACCATATACTTCATCAGTCGAAATATGGTGAAAACGAAATGTTGCTTTTTTCTCATCACTTAGATTATTCCAATATTCCCTAGCTACCTCAAGTAATGTATAGGTACCTACAATATTGGTTTCAATAAACGCTGTAGGACCATCAATGGAACGGTCTACATGACTTTCTGCAGCTAAATGCATTACCACATCAGGCTTGTGTGTAGTAAAAGCTTTCTTCAATAAGAGATGATCACAAATATCAAGTTGTTCAAATACATATCTATCGTTATTAGTTACGTTTTTCAGCGACTCAAGATTTCCTGCATAAGTCAGCTTATCTACATTAATAACACTATCATTTGTTTTATTTATGATATGCCGAACAACAGCCGAGCCTATAAATCCGGCTCCTCCTGTTACTAAAATTTTCATTCTACTCTAACCGCCTAAAATACAACAAAACTTAACAATTAATATCGGTATATAAAGATACTTGTTTTTTACACTTTATTTATGTAAGCAGCCCAAACCAACTTAATAACTTACTACATCAATTCAGCAAATAAAAAATACTAACCACTTTAATATAGGAATATTTTTTAACCACGCTACCGCCCCAGGATTTACCGTTATTTTCCTGAGAACCTTGTAAAAAGGAGCATTTAGCTTTTTGTATGGCCTTGTGATATTCAGCTATTTCTGTCTTTTAAGTTAATTATGGTGATCACCAAAACCACAACAAAACTACAAGACTAAGAGGCTTTGATATATTTTTTTGATAACCATTCTCATTTAAAGACTTACACCAAAACCCCATCGACTATTTTTTGACCTATCTGGTTTAATAGAACCGAAGAAGTATGTAAAGAAAGAGGAGCTATATATAACACTAATATGTGCTTTGTAGATAGGTGTGGCTGGCACTGCATACTTCTACTCCAATTGCTTATCAGGCTACTATTCTGACCTAAATTTACAAAGCCACGATTATATAATAAAAGTGCTAATTAATAATAGATTCTATGTATTAGAAGAGACTTATCAATAGCCAAGACTTTAGATATCCTTTACAACTCACATATCCTTTAGTAATCCACTCACCATAAGTCGTTTAAAAAGAAGCAGATTATATAGCATGTACTATTTTGTAGCATATTACTAAGCATTGATTTGATAAGAGTTAAACAGGAAAGATAGAGATTGAATAGACATTCTTCACTTCTAAAGTAGTTCTAGACAGATTACAAAGGAAGGGAAAATTACGAAGAAGAAGAAAAAGATAAAAACGACCGCGGTCAATATTTAACCAAAACAGTCTATTCGCTTCATTTAAGACCATTAGTTTTTAGACAGCCTCGAATTACCCAGGCCAATCAAGTATAATCATCACTAATTGACTCATTCCAAACGATTTTTGCTAGTGATGGGTAAGTAAGTTTTGACGTATGCTTAGAGTAATTGATTTTTTTGCTGTTTTAGTTGGTTTGTTGTTACTTTGGCCAGTACTACTCGTTATAACATTGGTTGGTTATTTTGATACGGGTAAGCCAATATTCATACAACAACGTATAGGTAAAAGTAGTCAGCCTTTTTATCTGATTAAATTTCGAACTATGCATCCTCGAACAGCTTCTGTTGGAACGCACTTAGTTGATGTAGGAGCAGTTACTCCACTTGGAAGCTTTTTACGAAAAACTAAGCTAGATGAATTGCCCCAATTAATTAATGTGTTATTGGGACAAATGAGTTTGGTGGGGGCTGGACCTTGCTTACCAAATCAGCAAGTACTTATAAAAGAAAGGGCTAAACGAGGAGTTTATAACTACAGGCCAGGTATTACAGGTCTGGCACAAGTTAATAATATAGATATGCCGACACCTAAGAAACTAGCTAAGGTTGATGCTTTAATGCTAAAACAGCTTAACTTCTGTTTATACTTCGGCCTAATCGTTAAAACAGTATCAGGCAGTGGCCAAGGAGATAAACTGAAATCCTGATGATGAAATATACAATTCTACACTCTTTCAGGCAATAGGGTAACTGTAGCCATAGCCATAGCCATTAACTGCATAATATTTGAGCGAGCGTACTTTAAAACAAAATTCGTTCTTGATTGATGGCCTAGTTTCAGTCTACCAAACTCTTTTACTGCTTCAATGGGATTACAAGGAGGAAATACCTCTGCATTGGTATCATCGTTTCGGCCACCACGCGCTATGCAGCCCTCCGTCGTTTAGCTGGATAATCTAAATGATCAATAAGGTATTCAAATAAGTCTATTGGCTTCTCTTCGAAGAACCTTTCTGCGGCCGTCGCTCCATCAGCTCGTTTTATAAAATAATTGTGCACAACAGTTAGTGCTTTTAGTTTGCTACTACTCATCCTTTTCAAATTGTAGTGGTCTAATGGAACCGGACACTTTAATGAGAGATAATAAGTATCAAGCATTAAGGTGTTAGTATGAGTCAGAAACGCAGTTACAAGTCGTACACAAAAGAGTTCAAAGCTGAGGCTGTTGCCTTAGTGTTGGAGCAGGGTTATTCAGTGCCAGAAGCAGCAAAATCATTGGGTATTAACTCAAATATACTGTATCGCTGGAAGGATGATTATGAGCAAAAGCAGGCTGGTAACACCTTAACAGAAAGTGAACGTGAAGAGCTGAAACACCTTCAAAAAGAAGTGAAAACTCTGAGAATGGAAAAGGAAATTTTAAAAAAGGCGAGTGCCTTCTTCGCGAAAGAAATGAAGTAAAATTTAACTTTATTCAAAAACAAGCCGCGACCAACTACCCTGTTAACCTGCTGTGCCGTGTGATGAAGGTAAGTTAGTCAGCTTATTATGACTGGTGTAAGCGCCCAGCCAAATCAATATCAGCTGAAGAACGGGTCCTTCGTCAACGAGCCAAAGCACTCTTTAAGGCAAGTAGAAACAGCTTAGGAAGCCGCATGTTAACCAAGAAACTACGCGAAGAAGGCTTTCAAGTCGGACGCTATCGAGTCCGTACATTAACGCAATGCTCGACTTTTCAGCCTATTAATTTAGATAACTGTAGTGGGGCATTGCCTTGGTTCCTATTAAATAATACACATAAGCTGTGCGATAACAGCTTGCGGGTCATTCGATTAGTCAAACTCCACAGGGTTCTGCCTTTGGTCCGCTGAATATTAAACCTTTCTACTAGCTGACCAATGGTTGTCTCAACTCGTCGTCGTAACCGATTAAGCTGGCTCCTCCAGGACTTGGGTAAAGGATCAATCATGTTATCTCTAACCGGGGTTTCTAGCTGAAGCGATTTTAACTCTAACAATTCAGCTTTAAATTCAGCCCCCAAATAACCTTTATCCCCTAACAACATGCCTGACGGCATACCTTCTGTTAACTCCCATACAGCTTCCCTTTCGCCATCACTTGCTGGGGTTAATGTAAATCCTGCTATGGCTCCATGAAAGTCAATAATGAGGTGCCCTTCAAAGCCATAATAGGTTTCCCCCTTGGATGCACAATAGCCATACTCAGCCTCTTCTTTAAAGCGGCGGCAATTTCTTGCACGTTTAAAGTGGCTAACAGGCAAAGGAAAACCATCGACAACATGTATAGGATCATTAATAGTACCCAGCTCAGCTGTTACTTGCTTTTGTAATTGTTGTTTTATCGCCCATAAATTAGCAGCTTGTTTAGCAAACTGGCTTCTTGAGCCTATGCCTGGAAAATACGCTTTCCAATGCTCTTTGAAGTATTTCCAGATAGCGGTATCAGCATCAAGGCCTTGAAATTCACCAATTAACTCCATGGTAATGACTTCTGCATCCGACAGTGAGGGCTTAATTCCTCGCTGACGTAATCGCCGTTGTTTTAATAAATCAGTTAAAACATCATCGACCCAACAATAAGTAGTTATGATAAACTCTTCCAGTGACATTCCCTTTCCTTGATATCCCTGTTTTCGCAAACTTAGGATGGGGTTAGGGTTTGTCATTTCAAGTTATTAAAAGTCGAGCATCGCGTTACATTAATGAGAAAGTTGCATTTAAAAGTTAAGCAAAGGGTAGCTTATAAGGTAACTACAAAACGTAAGCAAGGTGACCAGGTTGCTGATAACCTGTTAAATCAGAACTTCAATCCAATGGCTTCTAATGAGGTTTGGGCTGGTGATATTACTTATCTGAAGACGGCTGAAGGTTGGGTATATTTGGCAATTGTCATGGATTTATTTTCTCGACGAATTGTTGGCTGGCATATGGCTAGCCATATGAATACAGACTTAATTTGCAAAGCGATGACTAAAGCCATTCATTTACGACAACCGAAAGCCGGTTTAGTATTTCATAGTGATAGAGGATCACAGTATACAAGTCAGCCATTTTGTTGTGGTTTATTAAAAAAGCACCTGATACGGCCATCAATGGGTGATGTAGGGGCTTGTTGGGATAATGCAAATGCAGTAGTGGAACGATTTTTTGGTAGTTTAAAGCACGACTGGATTTTTAAAGCGGAGCAACCGACTCGTCAGGATATAATGCAAGATGTTACAACTTATATGAAGTATTATAATCTGGAGCGCTTGCATACAGCTAATAAAAATATGTCTCCGGTTAACTTTGAACAATATCAGAGAAAAGTGTCTGGTTTAGTTTGACCACAACACTGTAAAGCGGCTTTAACAACCGCTAATACATTATAAGCAATTACAGCAACACAAAAGCAAAATAAGGCGGCTTTGGGATAAGCCAGGGTATTGATTTCAGAATTAAGATACGACTCAAGCTTTTGAAACATCGTTTCTATAGACCAGCGCTTCCGGTAAAATTCAGCTATCTGTGAAGCCTTGGTAACGGATTTTGGCAAGTTGGTGATGAGGGATAATTCTTTATCACATCACGAGTTGCTTGCTTTAAGCGGATAGTAATAAGACGCCACCTTTTGCTGTTAAGCTGATTATCCTCAACTTTTATCCACTGCTCACTTGGCCTGTGTCAGTATCACCTACCATAATAGGCTTACCTATAACCTTATAAGGCAGTTGTTGGTGACGACGACAACTAAACAACCACCTACTAAAGTAGGTGGGTTAGTAATATGGACTGAAAGTCCGGATACGGGTCGAAGACCCGTTTTTTTTATCAGTCTTCAGTCCTAAAATTATCATCAATCCTCGGCTCAAAGTGATGTTCTAAATATTCTTTTATCATTTCTTCTGTTACATCTCCTGAAGTCACACAAAAATAACCTCTAGCCCAAAAATGTCGACCCCAGTATCTTTTCCTTAAATCAGGATAGCTTTCAAACAGTTTTGCCGACGTTCGACCTTTTACTCTTCGCATTATTTCGCTAGGAGCCATATTGGGTGGCGCTGAAACTAGCAGATGTACATGATCCTTACTAATGACACCCTTTAATATATCAATTTCAAAAGTATGGCATGTCTGTCGTATTAACTCTCGAGCCTTTAAACCAACATCACCTTTTAGCACTTGATAACGATATTTCGTTACAAATACAAAATGATACTGAATTTTGAAAACTGTATGGCTACCATATCTATAGTCCATCGCAATACCCCTACAGCATTATATAAGTAGACTCAGAGTATCATAGCTAAAGCTGACCGGCTAAAAGCCGGTGGTTTTAACCTTTCAGGTGACTAATAAAGTAAGCACCTTGATTAGCTATACCCATGAGATGGCTTAATACACAAAAATTACGGTCCATGATGAATACATCATTTTTACTCACCTTTTCACGTACTCGATGGTAGTAGTGAACGTTCCTGTGCATGGCCATCTTCACAAGGAATGACATCAGTAGCTAGATCATTCTCAGGTGTATAAATGACCAGTAATTTTCCCAGCAAAGGCGCACTCGTAATACTTTTAATCGATGCTCAGTCGCTTCAATACAATTACCATCAAGCATTTTAACTTGAAAACCGGGTAACCAAGGCTTGTTTTCACCTTTAAGGCCCTCTGCTAAACTTTTAAAGTCCATAGCGGTATCATGAACAAGAGCAGCAGCGACTTCTGGTTCCAATCCATTCAGCTTGTTATAAACGGACGTAATGGACACTCTTATCTTATCCTTACTAGACTGATAAGCCGAATTAATTGATGGGAACACTTTAGTGACGGTAAGGCTCATTAAGTCAAATAAAGAAGAAAACAAAAGGTCTCGTGTATACTGCTTATCTATAGCGCGATCAAAGCAAGCATTTAAGTTCTCAGGATTAAAGACCCTTTCTAACAACGCTTGCACCATAACTGGAATAGGCGCTTTCTCCATGAAACGTTGTAGTATTGGACTAAAACTCACTCTCCTCACTCCTTAAGAAATAGCTAACAAGTGATGTATTTTAAAGGAAAATTACTTAGCAATACCAGACTGATTAACTAATGATTAATCTGGTTGTTTATTCACCTTGAAAGGGCTGGTATAACCCCCTAGGAACCCATATAGAGCCTGGCATAAATTAACATACCCAGAAAAGGCTTTTTTGTTACTAGAATGGTGAAACTTCAGTTGAAAGTAATTACTAATTTTGTTGCTATTGCTTTTTGATCATGATGAATTTCCAAGTATTACTAAATTTTAATTTACATGCTGACTTGTATAAAGGTAATTCGATGTTTTTATAGAAAAGATGACTTATATATATACAAGTCACTACGAATACTGAAAAACCAATTTCAATAAGCAATTGACCATGACTGGATAGGTAAGTTCGTAAGCCGCTTAGGTAGAATAACTGTAAAAATAATACGTGACTCAGGTATAATGTATAAGAAGAATTTCCAATTGCCACAAATAAGTTCTTTGCTTGAAATATTCTGTGTTTTTCTAATATTAATGCTGTAAGTACGATAGCAAATGATCCAATACCGATTGTAAACACTCTTATAGGACCATTTTGAGCTTCAATATGAATTCCGTAGCTATATGTGATAGTAGCAATAATGAGGCTAAGAAAAATTACCCACTTGTACATCAGTTTATGATAGAAAATATATAATAATGTTCCTAAAAAAAACTCAATCAGGAAGTGAGATAAAAAGAAATATAATAGACTATTGCTGTCAACTGGTATAAAAAGAGTGCGAAGAACTAACAAAATAAATATTAGAGGTAATAAGATCTTTATTATTTTTGTTTGGAAAATAAATAGAAAGGCAAAAATCAAATAAAAGAAAAGTTCATAAGTGAGTGACTAAGTTACTGGGAGTAACAGATCATAAAGATTGCTGTTTGTAAGGAAAAATGAGCCTAGCAAATCTATACGTTCGAGTTTCTGCGGGTCAGAATAGTAGCTGAGCAAAAAAGCTATAAAAAAGAATGGCCAGTAGCCTAAATAAATTCTTAACATTCTATGCTTAACAAATTTATAAAGGTTATGATAATTTCTTTCTTTGTGGATAGTTGTATGACAAATAACAAAACCACTGATGACGAAGAAGATATCAACACCTATATAGCCATATTCTGCAAAAGAGATTAATAATGATGCAGTTCCATTCATAGTTGTATAATGTGGTAGTGCGTGATGTAAAAAGACCACTATCGCAGCGAATGCTCTTAGCATTTGAATATTATAAAACACGTAAAGTTTTCTCTTTAGTCAAAAACGCAAATACTCTCAAATTACCATTGAGTCTGTCTATACTTTGACTGAAATTAAATGAAAGACCTATCTTTTCAATATATTAAACAGTAATATGGGCGTGTTCTTCAGTTACTTAAAAGTGGAACTTCTCTTTGCTTAAGGTGTGTCTATATACCAGGAAAGCCCAAAAATTATACTGTTGGGGAGGGTTAGCTGTTATGCTAGTTGAAGAAGCCTGTGATGGCTTCAAAATGATCAGAGTGCTCTATTTGAACATGAAGGATAAATTAGAAACTGAATAAAAGACTATAGCTTTTCCAGTACATCATTACCCTAGCCAGTAGAAATTGTTTGCTTTATAAACAATTTGGCTCTATATGGATTCCTAGGGGGTAGAACACAATACCACAAAAGAGGCATTATTTGACCTCACTGGAAAGTTGTCATTAAATAATATACAAAAAATGATCAATATTAAGCAGCTGGTAAACGACAAACAGTGATATCAATTCATTCATCAGACTCGCTGGCCCAATGGCGTCAGCTGCCCCCATTGCCAGTTCCAGCAGGTTGAAAGCAAAGTAAGTGCCAAATCAACTACAGGTGTTTGTTAGCAAACCAACTATTGTAAAAAAACTATGCAGCTGATAGCTACCTAAAAATAAATTGAAGTGATTTATTTATCTTCTTGGGTGAGTTGCCAAGGAAGTAGTTTTTCAATATCAGTTAGTGATTGTGCATTAGGTAACTGGGTAAACACATATTGCAAATAAGAGAAAGGGTCAAGATCATTGGCTTTAGTCGTTTCAATTAAGCTATATAAATTTGCACTGGCTTTTGCACCTAGTTGACTATTGGCGAACAACCAGTTTTTTCGCCCTATTACAAAAGGGCGTAGCGCATTTTCGGCGGGATTATTATCAATAGGATAAGCACCATCATCGAGATAGCCGACGAGTCGATCCCATTGATTATGTAAATAGTGAACGGCTTTACCTAGTGCCGTTTTAGGTGGTGTTTGTTGCTGAGTTTTATTGAGCCAATTTTTTAGTTTATCGATAACGGTGTTTGTCAATGTAGTTGTCGTGTTATCTTCATCGGGCTATCTCAAAAAGTGCGGCATAAATATTAATAATCAATTTAGCGTTGCTTATTAATAACACGGACAACCCCCATTGCTCCTTCCGGTGGACGCCTTGCGATGCAAGCCATCCATCCTCAGCAGCTTCAATTAAAGCGTGGCGTTGTACAGCTTTAAATGGATATTAACGAGTTTGAGTTCGCTCAGGATTTAAGTGGACTTCATCTGCCAACTCCCAGTTTCGTATATTCCCACTCCATCGGTTAGGGAAAGCTGCTTTAGCTTGCTCATAAACTTGTTTCCGCCGGCTTAAAATAACCAAGGCTTCCCCAGTATGGCGTTGTACCGGTGTCACAAACTTTAATCCACTATGCTGGTGCTCATGGTTATACCAATGAACAAATTGCTCAACCCACTGTTGAGCGCTTTCTATTGAGGTAAATCCTTGGCGAGGGAAATCAGGTCGGTATTTAGTGGTCTTAAATATGGACTCAGCATAAGCATTGTCATTGCTGACTCGCGGTCGACTATAAGAAGGCTCAATGCCAAGTTCAGTGAGTTTGACTTGCAAAGCGCACCCCTTCATTGGACTCCCATTATCTGAATGTAATATCAACGGCTGTTGGTGAGTTTTATGGAGACTTTCCCGCCAGAAGGCTTTTTGTATTAAGTCTGCTGCTAGGCTACTACGCTCACAATCGTGCACCTCCCAGCCGACTACCTTGCGGCTGAAGACATCAAGGATCAAATACAGGTAAAAAAAGAGACCGGTGGCAGGACCTGGCAACCAAGTGATATCCCAGCACCAAAGTTGATTAGGAGCTGTCGCCGTGTGGGTGGTTTTCGGTTTGGGTTGACGAGGTTGGGTCTTCCCTCGATGGGTTGATAACCCTTCTGCCCGCATGAGCCGATAAAAGCTGGCTTCACTGGCAATATACTCGCCTTGATCCGCTAATTTAGGCACAATCTGAGAAGGTGGGAGGTCAGCAAACTCCGGTGAACTCAGCGTTTCTCGCATCTGTTGATGAACATGGGGAGGAAGTTTATTAGGCGGCAACGGACGCCGTGTAGTAGTGCGGCCATCCGGTTGTAGCTCACCGCCTTGCTGCCATCGTTGATAAGTGCGCGGGGTTAACCCTAATACTTCGTGTCCCCTTGGTAAGCATGCGTGACTCGTACAAACCTTCCCTGATAGCCTAACCTCAACAGTTATCAGCCTTGTTGAGGATAATAATGACCGAAGCAGCAACCCCCACCGAATCTCCATTAACTCTTGAGGCAGTGCAAGCCAAGTTTGAGGCCTGGCGACAGCGACCAGGTAAACGTCAACCATTTCCAAAGGCATATTGGCGTGATGTTATTGCACTTCAGGAGTACTATAAAATATCAAAAATATTATCCACTTTACGGATCAGCCATGCTCAATTAAGGGTGCAAGAGCAAAGATTAAATGGTAAAGCTAAGTCAACTGAAAGAGCAGTTCCACCAGCCAATGAGTTTATTAAAGTCGATTTTAGTGGTGAAACAGCAAAATCATCTGCAACAGAGTCATGTTTGCCAGAGACTTTATCCGTTGAGCTAACGCGGCCTGATGGCACTGTACTAAAGGTGAGTGCAATATCATCACAAGCCGTTGATGCATTAATTACACGGTTTATTGCTTAATATTATGCTGCAACTAACGCCTCAGCATCGGCTGCTATTGGCAGTAAAACCGGTAGACTTCCGAAAAGGAATCAACAGTCTTATAGCTCTTTGTAAATTGCAATTGAGTGAAGAAGCCGATTCGGGGACCATTTTTGTCTTTACCAATCGACGTAAAGAAGCGGTTAAATTATTAGTCTACGATGGTCAAGGGTTTTGGCTTTGCATGAAACGCTTCTCCCAGGGCAAATTAAAATGGTGGCCAAAGGCTGGTGACACTACTTATAAAATCAGTGCTAAAGAGCTACAAATCCTCTTATATCAAGGCGACCCGAGACGCGCTGCCATTATGGAAGATTGGAAATCAGTTGCCGCTTAATGGTTTTTAAATGAGTGTGAATATTATGCGGCGAGTGGAGTTTCCTCTACCAGTGCTTGTAATGTTTGTTGGTAATTCCAGGGCAACCAAGCAAATGGGTCTTGTTTTACTTGCGCTTGGTGTTGCTGTAATGCCGTTAAATAATCAATGGGGTTAATACCATTCTTTAAAGCAGTATGGATAACACTCATTAATTCACTACCCACTTTGGCACCATTGAGGGTTTTGTGGAATAAGCTGCTTTTCCGAATACGGATAGCCAGCTTCAAAGCACGCTCAACTGTATTGGTATCCAACGGTGCACCGACGTGGGTTAAAAACCGAGTCAATGTGTCCCAGCGTTTAAGCCAGTAGCGGTAGCTTTTCGCTAAGGGCGTTTTAGGCTCTTCTACCGCCAATTGCTGCTCCATCCACTGCTTCATTTCTTCCATCAATGGCTTGCTTCTTTCCTGATGGAAAGCCAGTCGGTCTTCAGGGGATAGTGTATGCTTTTTGCAGTGAGCTTCGTTAGCATAAACTTGCCCAACCGTATCCAAGACGAGTGTAGCCTGATCAGGATAATCGGCTTCAAGCTCAACAAATTTTCTGCGACCGTGTACAATACAGTGACAGACAATGGTTTCTAAGGCTTTATCAACATTATTCTGAGATAAGGCATCGCAAGCTTGAAACGGGATAGGTAAATCCTCCTCCCGCTTATTTAATACATCGGTTAGGTTTTGCCCCGCATTTTTGAGGCCGGAGAAAAATAAATAGATAGGATGACCTTGATGATCCGCTACCAGACCGGTAGTAAATGTGCCTTTTTTATCTGGCTTATCAGGATTCACCTCCTTACCCGTCATTACTGATTGCACTTTGACTGTCGTATCATCCTGAAAGAATAAAGGGCTTTGTGCCCCTAAAATGATGCAGGCATTAAAAACATAAGTCGCGACTTGGTGAACATCAACACACAACCCCCATTGAGTCGTATCAGGGATAGGAGCTCCCGTCTGTTGTTGCCACTGAGCAAGTCTATACAGGGGAAGGCCTATTTGGTATTTTAAAACAGCAACCATCGCCTTGGCTCGCTCATCATATTTCTCAGTGATATTGATACCAGCAGGCAACGGTGTTGTATAGAGCTCACCGCATAACCCACAACGTAACCGTTGTCGCTCATAGCGAATGGCATTGAATAGTTGCCCACCCTCAATTCGGACAAAGACACCAGGCTTCTTGATTTGATAGAGCCTACCGCCACATTGAGTAGGACAAGGATCACCTGCTGTATAGTCAGGATGACTCAGTTCAACGGTTTCAGCGGCGGTATAAGCACTGGCAGGTAATCGACCATGACCAGGGCATTTAGGTTTATCTGTCGTATTGGCACTTGACTTAGGCTGGCTGTTGTCAGCCTTATTGGTATCATTATCCTGACTGACGTTACTTTCAATAGATGGCTCATCAGATTCAGTGGGTGGCTTTTTACTGCGAGAACGTTTCTCTGACTGGATACCAAATGCTTTTTTAAGGTTGTTAATACTGATTTTGGAGAATGTCAGTTGTTCCTGAAGCCATAAACACAGCTCCAATACACCGATAACTAAAATCTTGTGTGCCTCTGTTAAATTTGACTGCTCAATGGCCAGGCGTAATTGTTCAAAGCCTTCGACGGTTAGTGTCTCAATTTTGGGTGATTTCATTACAACGATAAACGGCTGTCAACTAGATGTGAGCAGCGTACTAGAGCGGATAGGTGATTGAATAGACGATATTAATCGTATAATGTGTAAGTTATTTACTGTTATAGTCGTGAGCTTTAAAGGGGTAGAGGTTTCAGTCAAAATAAGGCCGCAACGGGTACATCATACTGATGTTTATTAAAAGCTAGTGAGCAAATTATATGAGCAACTACACTAAAGATCATGAATTCTTCAAGCGAGCAGACGAAATAATTAGTCTTGCTAACACTCAATGTGACAGTACAGCAAATGAAAGTGTAAGCTTATCTCTACTTTTCGCTGCAGCTAGATTTAATGCTTTTATTGTAGCCTCGTCAGTCAGGAACATTGAAGAATTAAAAGCGGAAAAACCAGAAGCAGTAAAATATTTTAAAGAGCAATATGAAAAAATGCTTGTTGAAAACATTGATGAATATATTAAAAACTACAGTAACAACATTGAAAAACAAAGAAGTCAATATTAGGAGGAGCTTACTTGAATAATTGCCTTAGTCTGCTCAGTTGAAGCCTAAAGTAGACCATATTCCCTTGGAAACCCTGCATCGATGCTTAAAATATTTCTACTATTGCATGGTTGCCGAGGGAACACAATACTTCACAGGCCTTAAATTGTCGAGCCCCTGCGGTTGTGGCTTCCCTAATTAACTGAACCGTTTGTTGCCTATCCGCATACGGCGTTAAGCTTCCTCGTCCTGTCCCCAGATTGACTGAGCTTTTTTTTGAAGGACTAACAGCGCGGCGGCTTCTGCCAGCGCTTTTTCTTTTCGTTTCAGCTCTTTTTCAAGTTGTTGACACCGCTGCTTTTCCACTTGCAAGCTTTTCTTTAGCTTCTGAGAGGGTTGCTCTGGCTGAATAAATTCCCGTTTCCACTGGTCAACTTGTTCAACATACAGTCCTTTTTTTCGGCAATAGGCTGCTAGCTCTGGTTGAGATAAGGCAGCTGTCTCAATGATCACATTGAGCTTTTGTTCTGATGACCAGCTTTGAATTGGTATTTCTTTCGGCATGTTAACCTGTTGACTTCTTACCTTGGCTTTCCAAGTATGCAGGGTTGACTGAGGAATGCCAGTTAATTTATGTACTACTGGGACTGATTTATTTTCGGGTGGGAACAATAGCTTTAGGATATTTTCTTTTTGCTGCTTGGTATATTTAGCCATCAGTAATTGTCGTCATCTTAGTTAATAAAAACGACAACTAGCCTGACAGAGAGGGATAATGGGTTTGGCTTGTGTTTGTCGAATATGCAAACGTTCATCAGCCTTCTTTCCCTTTAATTGTCGTTCAATCGCGTAGAGTTTTTGAATATAAGCAAGAGCTTGATCCGCTTTACCCGTTTTCCCTTTGGGTTGGCTTGTTGTGGTCAAGTAAATTTGTACAACCTCATGTACTGTTAAACCAGTAACTCTTTAGCTGCAGGTGTTAAATAACCATTGTAACTATGAACCCAGCAGTGGTTGTAATACTTAATGTACTGCATAATATCTTTTTCAGACTCTTGGTAATTTTTGTAAAAAGTAGAAGGCATCCACTCAACTTTATAACTTCTAAAAAATCGTTCCGTTGGGGGTCGAGTCAACCGAAGGGAACCTCCCCCCTCAGTTGCTCACAGATCCGTACGTGAGCCTCTCGACTCATACGGCTCTTGTTATTCAGCCACCCAACGCCAAACTCGCCAATGGGCAAATAACCAAGGCTTATTAGCATACAACGCTCGCAGCCAGTTTCCTGCCCGCGTTTTACGTCGCTTAAGACGTTTACACTTTCGCATCACCCATTTAAGGAGTTTTCCATTGATGTAGTCATAAATCGCTGACAATGATGATTTCCTAAATCTACCGTAGTAATTTATCCATCCTTGAATCATGGGATTAATAGCATTAGCAAGATCTTCAATTGTGAGGCTAAAACAGCTTTTAATAATGGGATGCTCTTTTATCTTGAGCCTCATTGATTTAAGCGCTTTCCGGCTAACTGCCGGTGAAAAACTCACAAAGAATTTACCTTGCCTGTCCCGTGCACTCCTTGGCCTAAAGGTGTATCCCAAAAAGTCAAAACTTTGTACTGGAAAATCACCTTTACGGTTTGAATCCTTACAGTAAACAATCTTGGTTTTCTCTTCACAGAGCTCTAGCTTGCACTGGGTAAATCTCGCCCTAATTTTCTGCTCGATAAATAATAACTGTTGTTGGCTACGACAGTGCACAACAATATCATCCGCATAACGTTCAAACTCTATGCAGGGAAACCACCGCTGCATCCAGTTATCAAACGTTAAATGAAGATAGATATTGGCTATCAAGGGGCTGATAACACCACCTTGTGGTGTTCCCCTTTCCCGTTGTACACAGTCCCCATTAAGCATTATTACATCGGCTTTTAACCAACGCTCAATATACAACAATATCCACCTACATTGTGTAAATCTGGATACCGCTTTTATAACAAGCTTATGATCAAGTGCATCAAAGAAACCTTTAATGTCCATGTCTAAAACCCAGTTATTTCTCCAGCAACGTTGACGTGCCTGTGCTATTGCATCCAAGGCTGACTTTCCCGGACGATAGCCGTATGAGTCGCGATGAAAGAATGGCTCCACCGTGGGCTCCAGTCGATTTTTAACGACCATTTGTGCAATTCGATCCGAGATAGTTGGAATACCTAATGGCCTTACTTTTCCATTGGATTTTGGTATTTCAACCCGTCGTACAGGTGGAGGAAAATAACTGCCTGATGACATTCTATTCCATATTTTATAAAGATTGTTTTTAAGATTTACATCAAAATCGGCTATTGTTTGCTTATCAATACCTGCTGAACCTTTATTGGCTTTCACAGCTAAATAAGCATTCCACACCTCATGTTTGGTAATGTTAAATGACTTTGCCAATATTAATTACTCCTCCCAATTTATATTGGTTGATAAACAATATTGGCTGAATAACGCAACTCCTTCGCTCCACCACCATTACAGTGGCTTCAGCACTACTACGAGTTGCTCCGCCCCTCTGACTCACATTGGTACTTGCAGAATTATTCATTGAATAATTCCTCTTCCCTTCGCATTAAACCAGCAGGTTCCCACGTTCCACATAAGAGCCTGAATCAAGCTCATGCAGCCTCTACACCGAACGCCACTCAGCCCGTAAACAGGTGTCGTCTGAGCTTGTCCCGGGTCAATAACTCTACCCGGTTTTGACGTTAGTTGAATTGCTTTTCGACATGTCATCAGCTGTTCACTTGCGTTCATCTTCTTGATTCATACCTGACACGTTCAGTGCCTTTTCCAGCGACGCTCACCACCATGGCTTTTGACCATAGCAGCTCGTGGTGGTTTGAAGCCGAGCCCTGTAGCCAGACTTCGAGGGGCCTACCCTCATCTCTTATGCAGCACACACAACAGTTGCTATGCAACAAATTGTGCTCGTGGCACACCATTATCCCAGCAATTGCCTCGACGACTCATACTCTGCTTGATGCCGTATGTCGATAGCTGGTCACGGAACGCCTGGCTTGTATAGTGACAACCTTGGTCGGAATGAAATAATACCCCATTGGGTCTGCCTCTGGATTCATAAGCCATTCTGAGTGCTTGAATAGTGAGGTTAGAGTCAGGATGACGAGAGCAAGCCCATCCGACTATACGACGAGCAAAGAGGTCAATCACGATGGCTAAATATAACCACTGGGTGCCAGACCAAACGTAGGTGACATCGCCACACCAGACCTGATTGGGTGCATTAACACTAAACTCACGATTTAACTCATTATCAGCAACGGCTGATGGCTTAGTCGCTTGTTTATAGCGATGCTTTTTAGTCTGTTTGCTCTCTAGCCCCAGTTCTTTCATTAAACGGCCTGCCTTAAACCGGCCTACACATTCACCTTGTTGGGCGAGGGTGCCTGAGATGGTTCTAGCACCTGCAGCTCCACGACTATCATCGTATATTTTTATGACTTTTTCTTTTAAACGCTCTCTTTCAGGGTCCACTGCATTTAACTGTTTAACCCTATAGTTATAGGTACTACGAGGTATATTAAAAACATCACAAAGCTCCGTAACTTTATAATGCTCTCTTAAAGAACCAATCATACTGACGGCTTGATGGAGTCCGACATTAAGAGAGCGGTAGCCTTTTTTAATATATCTTTTTCTCGCTCCAAGCGTTTAATCTTTGCTTCTAAAGCCTGAATATGTTGCTGTTCAGCCGTCAGTGCTTTTCCTTTTGGTGTAATGCCCTGCTTTTCTTGTTGGAGTTTATTCACCCATTTGCGCATGGCTGATTCACTGACACCCACTGCTTCTGCGGCGTCTTTGGCACTGTAACCTTGGTTAATGACCAGGTTAGCTGAGTCAACTTTAAACTCTGTTGAATAATTCGGCTTTTTCAATGTTTGTACCTCTATCAATGCTGGGATGATACCACACAGTTAGGTGTACAAATTTATTAAGCCACAACACTTTGGACTTGTTCAACAAGGTGGGCAAGTGATCATACGGATGTTAGAGAATGTCAAACAAAAAACCATAGAGCCCATAATTAAGCAGTTTGTTAGTCCAGATACGCTCATGCACACTGATGAGTATAATATCTATTCACGGCTGAACAGTTGGGGCTACCAGCATAAAACCGTTTGTCATGGAAAAGGTGAGTACGCTCGAGATGAAGATGGTGATGGCTTTCATGAGGTACACGTTAATACAATTGAAGGTTGCTGGTCTCTATTACGATCATGGCTAAGGCCTCATCGTGGAATATCTCAGGAAAAACTGCCTTATTATTTAGAATTATTTGAGTTCGTATATAACGTAAGACGTCGAGGGAAAAGTTTGCTTAACGACCTAGTGGAGTTATTGGTATAACCCCCCTAGAAATCCATATAGAGCCAAACACAATTATTGGCTTTTTATGATTTTCCTGCTGAACACTAGCGACATATTCGGACAACAAACCCAATAGAGTCTGTGTTTGCAACAGTGCTGGCATCGATTAAGAGGTTTTAAGCTTTTAGCTGGTGTTATTGAAGGTGTCATTTTTAAGAATGGCACTAAAGTAAAATCAACAAAACACTGGCAAGCTTCTCATACACCAGATTTGACCATAACTCCTCATTTCTACCGGTTAACATTCAAGAAAATTTTCAAACGCGGATTGACCAGGCAATTGACATGATATTACATATCGTTAAGGCAACTTCATGTCGCACCACAAAATAAGTTACACTCTCACAAAAGGCTCGGTGAACAGTTTTATCTCTTATCTCGATTGCGCTGTTGCCCCCGTAATTCATTTGCTTTTTCTGATATTTGCCTCCTATTTTCAGAAGCGATTGAACAAAAACCAGAAAAAGTTTAGGCATTTTCAGAAAAACCCACAAAAACAGTTTAATTAGCATAACGCTTAAGCTGGTTGTTAAATTAAAATGGTGAAGCTTTAGTACTTACAATATATCACTTTTATTATATGCCCACATAGAACCAATACTGATTCCAATATGCCCATTTCCCCTAGGTAGATTTAGATTTGGCTTAGTATTTATTTCTACCCCAATAATAGCAACATCTAGCTTCCAGTCTTGAAGACGTGCAGAATAGTTTAAGTTAAATGACTTATTAATATCATTAATTGCTAGCTTAAACTGAGATTGATTGATACAAAAACCATAATCACCTTTTATCTTTGGAATATCTTTGTTATAGAAAGAAATTAATGCATCTCCATATCTATCTACACTTGATGTATATTTTATATTTGGATTATTACTATATTGCGATTGAGCATGTGAAATGATAATAGCTGTGTTTGTATCTTGTGTATCCCAGTGTACTTTATCATTTATTTCATATATGCTTCTTGAATCAAATAGCATTACATTTAAAAAAAACATTTTTTTCTGTACACTAACAAAATGTAGTGTATACATGACTTGATTTACCGCCTGCCCTTCAGTATAATTAGTTGATATTTTTAACTCTCCACTTATGCATAACTTTTCATTTGGAAACCATACTTTTTTTCCTTTTTCCCATCCAACATAATATTGAATGGAAGCTGCTGTATATTGAGTCGCCAAATCTGTACCAAATGTATTTAGATGTAAACCTGATGATTCACCTGAAATCTGAACAATTGAATTTCCAAAGTTAGGTAAAAATCCTTTTTTTGCTAGTGCCTTCTGGAAAACATCATTACTTATAAATTCATCAAAATGAGTCCACTGGTTACCATTCCAAATGTTGTTAGGTAATAATTTAAGCTCTTCATTTTCAGAAACAAGATTATTAAATACTAAATGAGGAATTTCATTTAGTTTAGGGGGGCTATCCGCATTATTAATATGGACTCTTTCTATAGAAAGCGCTTTGGGGATATAATGATAACGTTCAATATCATTAGCTAATGATACAACACTATAAAAAAGTATATAAAAAAACAACATAGCAATATTTTTATTAACTTTTATCAGACATATAGGCATCACAAACTATTCCTTATGTTATTTATTATAAATTTAACGCCCAAACTCATTATATCAAACTATTTTATATGATTATGTAATTTTTATAGCCATTACAAAACAAACTCACCCTTTAATAAGTTTTTCTTCAACTTACCTAAAAAGCTATATTTCATCCAAATATTGAATCTAATTATAAATTCAGCTCCTCTTTTCTAAGCTAAATTAAATACCGCATTATTTGTTTATTGAGAGAGTCAGATTTTTTAGTATAATTTGTTCTATAAAACCAGTACTTTAAGTAGAATCTTTCCAAGTTACTTATCTGAAAAGCTATACATTGGCAAAGTAATTCACATAGTGAACATATTAATTAATATTTTATTCCGCACAATTAATTATTACCCAGTAAATATTCATTACAAAAGTGTTTCTCCTAATTCCTGTGATATACAAACTGTACCAAAAACCAACTGAGCTTGAGAATACATAAATAAACCAAATTACTTTTTTCCGACTGATAGTTCTGATAGCAGATGTTAATCCTTCGTCTCTCATGTCATGTCCTTATAAAGTGATCATCTGAACAAAAGGCTTTGTTCAACTAAAATACTTCTACTACCTGCTTTATGCTTTGGCCTATGACTCAGTTTCTTATTTCCACTTTGTGATTTCAACATCATCCCTTTCATAAGTCCTTCGCACTGATCTTTGAGGTATAAGGCCTATTCTATGTGAAAAATGTTCCAGCGTTTGACTTCTTCTGTTTCATATTCAATATTCGACCTGAGTAAGGCTTTGGAGCTAAGGCTTCGATTCCTGCTCTTATCGCAAATATTAAATTTGAAAATACTATTTTTACCCAATCCATAGATATCACTAACATTGACGAGTGACTCACCATCAAATACTTTTTATACTGCTAGCTGTCTGAGTAACATTTTTTTCTTCTGTTGCTAGTTTTCTAGCATCATTTTTCATACTATAAGCATGGCATAATTTTGGAGAGTATCCACTATTTCCGACTCATTAGTAAGCTTTGATATGGCATGTGTATTGTTTCCTTTTATGTGGGGAAGATCAATCTCGCATTGCTCGCATCAATCAAGTAAACTACAGCCCAACTAGAATCAACTTATAGCTTATGCTTTTTCAATAACTAAACACTCTTTATGATTAGAGCAACTGACTTTCTTGCAGCATTGATTGGCTTACTATTGCTTTGGCCAGTACTACTTGTAGTAACCATTATTGGTTATTTTGATACTGGCAAGCCAATATTTGTACAGCGTCGTATAGGTAAAAATAGCTGCACATTCACACTGATTAAATTTCGAACAATGTATCCTCAAACTGCTTCTGTAGGAACACATTTGGTTAATGCAAGTGCAGTTACTCGGTTTGGAACTTTCTTAAGGAAAACGAAGCTAGATGAACTGCCCCAATTAATTAATGTTTTACTGGGACAAATGAGTTTGGTAGGAGCTAGACCTTGCTTGCCAAATCAGCAAGTGCTTATTGAGGAAAGGGATAAACGAGGAGTGTATAACTACAGGCCAGGAATCACAGGCCTGGCACAGGTTAATAACATAGATATGTCTACACCAAAAAAACTGGCTAAAATTGATGCTTTAATGCTCAAACACCTTAATCTCTGTTTATATTTCATTCTAATCGTTAAAACAGTTTCAGGCAGTGGCCAGGGTGATAAGATACAAAACTAGTGGAACCTACGAAGTTGGGTAGTAACTTTACGTATGCCATTTTAGCTACTGTAATTTTCTAAAAAATATTTAGCTGTTTTTTTGAGTGACTCTTCCATCCTGAAAGATGGAGTCCAATTGAGTATTTTTTTTGTTTTGTCTATATCTACATGTAATGAGCCACATAATCTCTGATAAATGTTTTGTTTTCCAATAGCAGTGGCACCTGCTTTTAAAAACCAGTTAGGTAGTCCTATCAGATTGGGCTTCATGTGAAATGCCTCCGATATACATCTTAAAAGCTCTGATGTTGATAAGTCTTTGCCATCTGAAACTAGAAAAACTTGATTCGCAGCTGCCGGATGATCTTTACAGGTATCAATCATATCCACTAAGTTATCCAAAGCAACTAAACTGCGCTGGTTGTATATAGCACCAAAGGGTAAGGGCACCCCTTTATATACCCAGCGCATCATATTAAGAAAATTGGCTTTAACACCTGGACCATAAACAAGTGGAGGTCGAACAATGACTACCTCTAAACCTGTGTCTTGCGCAATTTTCATTAGTCCTTCTTCAGCTTCTAGTTTTGAAACCCCATAGGGGTCAAGTGGGGTAGGCTTATCATCAGCAGTAAAAGCTACTCCTGGCCTAGTATTTTCACCGTTAACCTTAATTGAGCTGATAAAAACAAAGCGTTTGACTCCAACTTCCACAGCCTGACGAGCTAAGTTTAGTGTACCTGCAACATTGACATAACGAAATTTTTCAAGAGGGTTTGGTTCATGCCTATTCAATATGTGTACTCTGGCTGCCGTGTGAATAATCACATCAACCTTCTGAAGAGTTTTTTTCCAAATAGTTGTAGGCTCCAAACTCTTAATATGAACTTCAATATTCTCAGTTATAATAGATGGTATAGAATGCCTAACAGCTGCTAACAATTCAATTTTTTCATACTTTGCTAGCTGTGAAACAACCGCTTGTCCAATAAAACCATTTGCACCAGTCACTAGAATTTTCATTGTAGCTTTACCTCTGGCAACAATGAAATAATATCCCGTGCCATTGACTGCATAATATGCGGCCGGGAATACTTCAAAACGAAGTTAGTTCTTGGTTGGTTCGCTAGTTTAAGTCTGTCAAATGCTTTGACTGCTTCTGTACGATTGCAAGGAGGAAATACCTCTGCATTGGATATTTCAGTGCGAATAAAGTTGGCTGAATAACCTGCCACCCCAGCCCAAATCGGTTTTCCTAACGCTGCATACTCAAATACTTTAGATGGAAGTACCTTCTTAAATGCATCATAATCATTGAGATGGAGAAAAAGAACATCTGCACTCTCATATGCTTCTTTTAGTTTCTCACGTTCCATGGGTGGCAGCAGCTCTACATTGGTTGCAGAATGCTCTACCAGCTGGGATTGTAAAACTGCTTTTCTCCCACCATCACCTATAATTTTGAAACGCACTCGCCCCTGCAAGCAATTTGCTAATTGTGGTACAATTTCATGTAGTCCCTGCCCTTCTCCAATATTTCCTGCATAAAGAACCGTCAATTCTTCCTTTTTTTTGTTAACATATTTGCTTGTGTGGTAGCTACTTAAAAAAGCTTCATCAATACCATTAGTAAAGAAGGTATATTTTGGAAAAGGATAACGAGTTTCAAAGTAGTTTTTAAACCCCGGCGAGACTAAATTAACTTTATCCGCTTGCTTTATTGTTCTTGACTCAGCCTGAGAAAAAAAAGGCTTAACCAACATAGCAAACCAAAAAGGAAGCACATCTTTTATCGTATCTACAAAAATATCACGAATGTCCAGATAAAGCTTTGCTTGATGCTTCCTGGCTACCCAAGCCCCTAATGCAGCAGTCATTAGCCTTGAAGAGGTAGCACAAACTAAATCATAATTTTCTGAGTTTATATACTTAATAACCTCTTTAGCAAAAGAATAAAACGCCTTCGACTGATCTATCATACCACTATTGTGGCTTGGCAATTTAATTCGCCTAATAAATAATGTTTTGAACTTCTCATACTCTACTGCTTTGCTAACATATGACTGATAACGATTAGGTAAGGTCGTTAGTACATCGATTTTTGTATCTTTCGGTAGTTCATTCTGCAAGCTCTTGACGAGTGCAGACGCACGGAATGATCCTGCCGATAAGTCGGGAGGATAATAAAAGGTCAAAATCAGAATTTTCAAGCGTTCCCTCGCATTGTTTCATTATACAGCCAGTTCAACTGATATAGTTAAATCCATCTAACTATACATTAATTATATATCACCAATTTATTTTTGTTTTAATTTCACAATCATTAAATTCTATTTGAATACATTGGTTAGGAATTGATACAGAAAATTCAGGATACCAGTAAGAATTCACTATATTAATACTTTTTGATCCAGTAATTTTAATAAGTGCCTCTTTGAAATTTTCTAATTTTAGTAATATTTTATATACATGACTATCCACATTTAATATTGATGCTTTTACATTTGGATGTAAATAGTAATAGGCAATTGCTTTTGTAAACTGTCCTGAAATATTATCTACAATTGCTAAGCTTTCAGGTGTAAAAATCCACTCTCTTTTATGAATTGGCCTACCAGGTAAACGTCTATACCCATCATGTATACAGCTAACTGTAATAATTTCTCTCTTCTCTTTTATCACTAAGTCACAAGGCCTTGCCCTTCTTGCTACTCTAAATCCCGCCCAAACTTCAGAAGAGTTTTCACCATCAATTTCAACAGTGCTATGTGCAGCTGTAGACCGCTGACGAAGCCGCTCAATAGTTTCTCCATACTGTGAAATACCAGAATTTACTACTGTACGCTGCCCAAAAAGGCTTAATTCAAAGCTTAATGTATCTGCATGAGCATGACCAGGCTGATAATCAGGCCCAATTTTGGCACAATCTAAAATTGCAACAGCGTCCTTACTTTCTAGTCTTAGATAACCAGAGTCAGCTAAGCGACAGAATTGTATAGATTCAGATAAGTTTTGGTTAGTCCTCTTTGTAGTCCCTTCTTTTATATTCAATTTTAGTGCATAGTCTTTTAACTTATCAGGCGAAGGAGCAATGGCTTTTACTGAGTCGTTAAAAAATGCTATATCTCCGTCTTGATGAAGCATCATGTTCATCCATACAAGCATTTTTTCAGCGGTTAGTCGCCAACTATCCTCTCTTTGTTTAAACTCTGAATAAATATAATGCTGAGAAATATTAATTAAGTCTAACAAATCATAAAGCATGATATTATGATACATAGGAGATAACTCAAAATTACCTCCATCAGCCAGCACTTGTTCTTTTATCTCAGTATCTAATATTTCTAACCCTTTCTTTAACCAGCTTTCAGGCTCATCACCCTCAAAAAAAATGCCTGCAAAAATCAACGCTTTACTATTAGCAAATAAATGGTTACCAAGTAAATGATATTCTAAGCTTTGACTTAACACTTTAGCTTGTAAAGCTAAACTATGTAGCCAACCAGGTTCTGGCATTTGCCCATTAAAAAACCATTTAATCCAGTTAACAACTCTCAAAGAGGTGGGATAAGGCTCCCATCCATTGCCATAAGTTACTGGATTATCATTAATCCAGCTACTAATAAGATCTAAGTGCCATTCTTTACGTACTTCTGATTCAATTGCAACTAAATCTTCAAAATAATGTAAGTTATAGAGCCATAATTTTTCAAAAGCTGTATCATTCCAACTATTAACATCTAAGAGCTTTCCTCTTTTGTTCAAGAATATGAACTCTCTACTAGAGAGCATACTCGGTTGAGCAAGGTTAAGCTTTAACCATTTACCAGTTGACTGTCGTATAGCAGGAATAGTGGACAACTGCTGGTTGATTCTACGTACCTTTCGATAAAAACGATCAACTAACTGCTTTATCTTAAGATAACGTAAAGTATAGAAATAATATGAGACTGTCATAAGAAAAAAATTGTTTATACTATGATAGCACTTCAGCTACTTTTACAGCTATACGAGAAACATCCATAATTTCTTCAAAGCTTATTGGTGAATCACTGCCTGAATGGATAGCATCAGTAAAAGCTTTGATACATGCTTTTTGCCCCTTATCTTGAGTCAGCAGTTTTGTCTTTTTAAACCCTTTCCAATCAAAGCCCGTTAGCTGGCGGAAATTATTTAGCTGTAGAGCAGCATTATTACAAAATACCTCTATTCTTTCTTTAGGAAAGGCTTTGCCTCCATTAGCAAAGTAATGAATAGTGCCTAATGAGCCATCTTCAAAACTTAAAGTAATGGAAGACTTATCATTTCTCACTTTAATACCTGGCGCAGCCCCCATCTTCATTGCCTTAAAGTCAACAATTCTACAACCAACTAAAAATCGCATTAAGTCAATATAGTGACAAGCCTCTCCAATAATACGCCCTCCTCCTATGGTAGGATCTTGTGTCCAATGATTACTATCAATAGCACCTGCATTCATAGTCATAATTAAACATTTAGGCTGATTAGCTCTACTCAATAATTCCTTCATCTTAATTACTTGTGGCGCAAACCGTCGATTAAAGCCAACCATTAAACGTAGTTTCCCAACTTGATTTTTATATACTTTCTCTATTTTAGAAAGCTCTTCTTCAGTCAGAGCCAAAGGCTTTTCTACAAAGACATTTTTACCTGCCAGTAACGACTCTATTACTTGCTGCGCATGTAAATTATGGCGAGTAGCTATGACGATAGTATTTATTTTTTCATTATTCAGTGCCACTTTTATATCAGTAGCTGCGGTAGCAAAATTATTTTTTTTTCCATGGTGCACTGCCGTTATTCCACCACTTGTTACTATAGTATCAAGTTTAACACCTGAGTTTACAAAAGCAGGTATCAGTACTCTGGAAGCATAATTACCAGCCCCAAAAAATGCACAAACAACTTCTTCTTTCTGATAACTAAAGTTATTTTCTAAACTAATACTATGTAAATGATTAGATTTTATACTTTGATCTGAGTACTCCAATAATATGCCCAGAGCATATTTATCTTCCAATGCTGTATAAGCAGAAAATACATCTTCAAGTGTAAACCGATGACTTATCAGTGGTTTAACATTTAATTGAGAGGATGCCATTAAATCCAAAACAGCTTCAAAATTACGTTGTTCTGTCCAGCGAACGAACCCTACCGGATAATCATGGCCTTTCTCTTCATACTCTAAGTCATAGCGTCCAGGTCCATAGCTACAGGAAACTTGAAAGGAAATTTCTTTTTGATAAAAATCAGCTCGAGATAATTCAAGACCAACAACACCAACTAATACAATGCGACCACGTTTCCGACACATTTTTGCAGCTTGACTGACAGGCTCATTACTCTTTGTACTCGCAGTAATAATGACAGCATCAACACCACGACCTCTTGAAAAAGCACTGGCTTTCGCAATAGGATCTTCCCCGTTAGATAAATTAACCACTTCAGCACCAAATTGTTTGGCCAATTCACACTTGTAACTGTCAAAATCAATACCCAATACACGGCATCCACTAGCTCGCAATATTTGAACCGTTATAAGCCCTATCAATCCAAGTCCCGTTACAACTACTACTTCACCAAGTGTTGGCTGTATCAGACGAGTCCCTTGTAAAGCTATTGCACCTAACACAGTGAAAGCTGCACTCTCATCATCCACTTCATCAGGCACTCTGACACAAAGATTTTTATAAACACGTACAACTTCTGCATGATGACCATTTGACACAACTCGCTGACCAATTTCAAAGTCTGTACCACCTGGATCAATGACAGTCCCAACATTACAATAACCAAGAGGCAAAGGTTGATCTAATTTAGAGCGAATAGCTTCAATAGTTGAACCCACACCATCTGTTTTGACTTTGTCCAATACCATTTTTACTTTGTCAGGCTGAGAGCGTGCTTTTTCAATCCAGTTAGCCTTACCGAAATCAATCAACATTCGCTCTGTACCTACAGAAATCAGCGATTTTTTAGTTGATACTAACAACTGATTATTTGTTACTTGAGGGCAAGGTACATCAACAAGTTGAGTTTCCCCACTAGACATATTCTGAAGAATTTGTTTCATAAAATTATCAACTAAAGTATAAATATAAAAATCATCTCAATAAAATATTCTTTCTTTATCTTCTTTAGATAAATAATTAATTAATACAGCCCTGTATTTACCTTTGAATACAAAAAGGCTGCCTGCAGCAGCCCCAATTAGCTTAAATCGATCAACCAATCCAGCAATATCTTCTATACTGCCAGCACCACCAAGAAATGTAATAGGCAGGCTAACGGATTCTCTCACTCTATCTGCTAGCTTTAAGTCATAGCCTTTCATTACCCCATCATTATCAATTGAGTTTATTACTAACTCACCAATACCTAATGTTTCGAACTCTTGAACAAGATTCACCAGTTCTTTTTTTACTTTTCTCTTGCCATTATGTGTATAGATGTCATAACCACCGAATAGTGATTTTTTAACATCTACGACAACAACAACACTTTGACAGCCAATTGCCTGTCCTATTTGCTCCAAAACTTCTGGATTATCAATAGCTGCACTGCTAAGTGCTATTTTTTCTACGCCAAGCTGAATTATTTTTTTAGCTTGGCCAGCAGTCTTAACACCACCACCATAACAAAAAGGCATCCGGCACTCCGCAGCCAAATGCGCAATAAGCTCATAGTCAGGCTCAACATTATTAACGGTTGCATCAATATCAAGAACAACCAATTCATCAACTTCTTTTTCATTGAGAATTTTTACAGCATTTATAGGGTCACCTACGTACTTGGGTTCTTGAAATTTAATGGTTTTTACTAACCCTTTATTATGGATAAGCAAGCAAGGGATTACTCTAGACCGAAGCATCAAGCCAGCTCCGCAAAGTTTTTAAATAGGTTAACGCCATTCATATGACTCTTCTCTGGGTGAAACTGAAATCCAAAAATATTTTCCCTATGAATGGCTGAAGCAAACTTTTTGCCATAAGTGGTAAATGCAAAGATATCTTCTTGATTATGGCACTCAAAATAGTATGAATGTAAAAAATAAAATCCTTTATCAACAATTATATCTTCAAATAGAGCATGTGGTTTTGCTGGTTTAACCACATTCCAGCCCATATGGGGTATTTTAGGTTTATATACCAGTTCTTCTTTATTAATTTTTTTCACTTTTGCTGAAAACCATCCTAACCCTGGTAAACGCCCTTCTTCACTACTCACCGCCATTATTTGCATACCAACACATATACCCAAAACAGGGACTTTTTTCTCTAAAACAAAATAATTTAGCGAATCTAGCATACCTGATTGACTCAGTTGATGCATCGACTCGTCAAATGCACCAACTCCAGCTAAAATAATCCTACTTGCTTTTTCGAGTTGTTCAGGAATAGATACAAACTCCGACTCAATACTCAACCTTTTATAAATATTTTTGATTGCCTGAATATTACCTGATCCATAATCAATAATAGCAATCACCTTTTACCACCTTTTTCAATGCCTAACGACCGTAATACTTTTGATCCAAAATCATAGATTGATTGTTGATTTTTATAATCTCTAAAAGTCTTATTTGATGCATTAAAGTATGACCGTAATTCGTCCACTGAAATTCTCAATTTGTTTGATACATATTCAAACTCATCATTGATTGTTTCATTATCATAGGCCAGCTGCTTTAGCTTTGCTAATGCATCTTCTCTTGTCATTTGACCTGTCAGAATCAAGCTGGAGTATTGTACCTTACGTGTATCATAACCAAACTTTTCAGGTAACCAATAGCTTTCGTAAAACCTGGTAAATCTTGATTCAAAGTGTTTTTGAGCATACCGTTGGTACCCAAAGTTTTCCACTAAAAACTGGGTTGCTGTTTCTTTATTATACGGAAAATAGTCTAAAGGCCTATATACTTTTATTCCTCTAATGTAAGGTAAATAAACTTTATGCCAAACAATATTTGTTAAAGGAAAGGTTTTGAGGGAATGAGAGCCATATTTTTTATGGATATCTCTAATTTGTCTTGAGTCTGACTGAAAGTACATCCATTCCAAAGGATTTCTTATACATTCAGTAGAATAGTTACCGCCTGTTAAAATATGTTTTATTTTATATTTTGATGCAAACTTATACATTGTAGCAAAAAAAGCATGGTCTTGCGGTGTATCTATATGAGGCACTCCTGATTTAAAAAAAGCCAGTTGCAGATCTTTCATCTCCTCCCAATCAATAACTTCTGTATATAAATCTAACCCCAATTTATCAACTAGTTGTTCGATATTATTTACTGCTTGTTGTGAATTCCAACCTGCATCAACGTGAAAAACTAAAGGACGTAGCCCCAACTTTTCCTTAGCAACATAGGTTAAATATGAACTATCAATGCCACCACTCATACCAATAATACAGTCAAAATCTTTGTTCTTGCCTCGCTCTTTAATTTTTTCTGCAATAGTTTTAATATGGTTAGCACCTTTTTCATCAGTATGCCAGTTAGGTTTTATTTTATTTAAAAAGGTATTACAATGATCACACACTCCTTTCTCATCAAACGTTATTTTACTGTCAGTAGTATCCATTACACAGTTGGTACATATTTTAATAGACAATCTATTCATAATCATTTACAAAGTCATCTGTAAAAGAAAGGAAAATAATACTATTTGTTACCCGCAATAACTCACTATTATCACAATTAAAGGTGGCAAATCTATTTTATTTAATTAAATTTGAGAATACCACTACAAGAAACCAGCCTATTCCCTACCCACTTTATATATCAACAATAAAAAACCAAATAATTTATACAGCTTATTTTAAATATATTTTCTAAACTAGTATTTATCTTTTAACTCTCGTTAAAATTCCACCTATACTATCTATTATTTGATTTTGCTTTTCCGCTTCTATACCAAACCATAGTGGTAATCGGAGTAAGCGTTCAGACAACCTGTTAGTGACAACCATAGTTCCATGTACCCTACCATAACGTTTTCCAGCAGGTGACGAATGAAGCGGTACGTAGTGAAATAGTGAATTAATTTTTTTGCGTTTTAGTTCTAATAATACCTTTTCCCGATCAATATGCGGTGCTAATAGTACATAATACATATGTGCATTATGATGGCAATGTTCAGGTATAACAGGGCGACTTAATAATTCTCTAGTTTCAAAAAAAGCCAGTAGCTCATGATAATGTTTCCAACTAACCAACCGCCCATCCGTAATAGTTTGAGCATTTTCCAGTTGTGCCCACAAGAAGGCGGCTATAAGCTCACCAGGAAGAAATGATGACCCAACTTCTTGCCATGTATATTTTTCCACCTCTCCTCTGAAAAAACGGCTTCGATCCGTTCCCTTTTCACGAATAATTTCAGCACGATGGGCCAGTTCAGGATCATTAACAAGTAAAGCTCCACCTTCACCTGAAATTACATTCTTAGTCTCATGAAAGCTGTATGCTCCCAAATCACCAATACTGCCCAGGACTCGTCCCTTATAACTAGCTAATATACCTTGCGCAGCATCTTCAACAACTTTTAAATCATGCCTCTTCGCAATCTGCATGATTGTATCCATCTCACACCCCACCCCAGCATAGTGTACAGGAACAATTGCTCGTGTTTTAGGAGTGATAGCAGCTTCTATTAAGCGTTCATCCAAATTCATGGTTTCTTCACGGATATCCACAAAAACTGGTACACCACCTCTTAATACAAAAGCATTTGCAGTCGACACAAAAGTATAAGAAGGCATTATGATCTCGTCACCAGGCTGAATATCCAGTAGCAACGCAGCCATTTCTAAGCCAGCAGTACAAGAATGCGTTAATAAAGCTGTATTACAACCTGTATGCTCCTCCAGCCACTCATGGCAGCGCTTAGTATAAGGTCCATCACCCGCCAAGCGTCCCTTAAGGTAAGACTCCTTAATATAATCTAACTCCTTACCCGTCATATGTGGCCAGTTAAATGGAATAAAATTATTTTTCATACTTTTAACCATAACTATATTTTCCTAGCCACTATCAAACGTGAACCACCAATAGGAATTCTCCCCCCCATTTTTAGAAAGGTCAGCTCAAGCTTCATCAAAATATAGAATATTTTGTTTATCATTTTTGAAATTCTAAGCTCTGCAGTTACATTAGTATTTGTACTTGAACTATTTCCAAACAAACGTGAAAGCACCATAGCTGGTAATAGGATTGAAATAAAAGATGTACTATAAAGTATTGTTAGGTCTACCTGTCTAATTTTTTTATGTAATTCTTTAACTTCATAACGTCTTACATGGCAAGAGTATTCATCAACCTTACTCCAAAGCCATGGATGTTGAGGTACAGTTATTATCAATACTCCTTTTTTCTTTAAAGCTCTAGCCATCTGTGTAAACACTTGTCTATCTTCTTCAATATGCTCTAATACATCAAAAGCTCCTATCACATCAAACTCTTCAATGAAAGGGATTTTCCGCGCATCCATTTGAATGAACTCTACAAATGGTAACCTTTTGGAAGCAGAAGTTAAACCAGCTGTAAGAATTTCACTACCAGAAAGTGAAGCCATAGGGAATGCTTTTGCAATATTCTCAAGCACAAACCCTGTTCCACAGCCAATTTCTAACAGTGAAGAAAAATTAGGAAAGTAGTTATGTAGAGCCCAGACAATTAACTCACTTCTAGATCGAAACCAAAAGTGACTAGACTCAAATTGAGCATAATCGGAATAAAATTCTTCTTTAAAACCTGCGGTATCATTGCAATATTCAGGGGCGTATAATGTAAAACCATCCTTTGTTTGTGATATGCTTCCACACTTATCACATATTTTAGATACTGATGGATAAGGAGTACTACATGTGGCACAAAATTTCATGCTACCACTTTATGAATTTTATTTTTACGAAACACAAAGAGTTTTAATACCATATAAAGAAAACCAGCAACAATAATAATTGCTACAGCCTGAACTGCCTGATGGGGGTAGCCAAGCTTATCAGAAAATATAATTAGCAGACCTAGATTAAGTATATAACCCAAAAAGTGTGCTATATAATAGCGAAGCATCGATAGCCAGGTAAAGCCACAATACTCAAAAGCCCACCCTTTATTACAGAAAAAACCAATAATTGAGCCAAGTATGTATAGAAGCGTCATTGAAATCTTATAATCAATGCTCCAATAAGTCAGTATTAAATAAGTCAGGTAACCTAATAAATTAGTAAATACACCAACCACTCCATATCGAAGCATTGACTTCATTGAACTATAGCTTTAATAATTAACTAAAAGACTATTCATCTATTAACACCGCAATTCCAAATCCGGTTTTACCATAACTGTTTCCATTATAAAGTAGATAACGTAGGCCAGCATGATCAAAGATATATGGATAGCAAATCATTTCAGCATCCCAACCATATTCTGAAACGTCAACACCCACCAAATGATCTTGCCTTTCCCATTTAATACCATCATATGAAATAGCATAACGAATTCTATAATTTGGACAAGTTTTAGTGGCTCTTGAACAAAACCACATTTTATATAAATTACCATCTTTTATTACACGAGGTACACCTAAGGCATACTCAAACTCATCTCGAAAGTCAACTGCAACGGTCCCATTACGAATCCAATTGATACCATCATTCGACTCGGCATACTCAAGCCTGTAAAAATGCTTAGGCTCACTTGCATCTTCTTTCCAACCTACACATGACGTGAACCAAGCACGAAAATGACCATTATCATAATGAACCTCTGGAGTAGCCACAAAATGAGGTAAGTCACGTGTTCTATCAATTATAGGGCCTTCAAAACAGCGCTCGAAGCGTTGTGTTGAATCATTCCACTCAGCTAGTCCTATTGAATTACGAATCTTAACTGTGACACCGGTATTAATTCCAGTGTAATACAGCATTTTTCTGCCGCTCACATTAACAATGGAATTAGGTAACGCACCACTATCATCAAAACATCCTAGTGTTCCAGGCTCCAATACTGGCTGTTCATACACTCTAAGTACACTTGTAGGCTTTCGTATATCAACTTCAAGATAAGCACCATGTCCACGATTATGTTTATCACGAGATGAAAAATAGATACGAAACAAGTCCCCATCAACTTGCTCAGCAATTGGAATCATTGCATGAGAGTATAGCCAGTTACTATGTTTGTCTGCACAGAATATTTTTCCTAGTTTTTTCCACTTCATAATTTAATTTTATAACTAAATTTTACTTATCCTCATACTTGAAGCTTTTGATCGATGTGTAGCATGCCCCTTATAGACCCCAAATTCCTCTACATCATTAAGCAAAAGTGTACCTGCTCCAATAACACACTGTTTACCAACTGAAATATTATCACGCAGGGTAGCATTAACTCCTATAAAACAAGATTTTCCAATATTGACTCTACCTGAAATCACAATATGAGAAGCAAGAAAACAATGATCACCGACCTTGGTATGATGGCCAATATGATTTCCACTCCATAAAGTTATATTATTTCCTATATTCACAAAAGGTTGAATTATATTATTCTCTAGTATAAAGCAATTATCTCCTATACAGTTATTATTAAGTATTATAGCTTTAGAGCTTATATAACTAACAAGCTTATACCCAATAGACCTAGCAATATGGTATTTCTCTTCTCTAATTTTATTTAAGTTTGAATAACCAACTGCAACAAAAAAATTATACTCATCAGTGGGGTAGATATTTACAACATTCTCAAACTCCACTACAGGCAGCCCACAAAATTTACCACCTTCTGGAATATATTTTGAGTCAACAGTAAACGCCGTGACCTGGTAATCTGAATCATTAGTAAAATAATAATATGCAAGTTCAGCAGCATCAGAAACACCAAAAATAATGATTTTTTTCATCACCCCTCTCTAAAATCAGCACTCTTATATATATTTCTAATAATAGTATATGGCCTTTGTTTTGTTTCTGAGTAAACCTTTGAAAGGTATATACCTATTATTCCAAGGAAAGCTGTAACCATTCCCCCAAGTAACCAAATAGACGCCATCAATGATGTATATCCATTAGGAGGCCTCTCCCAAAACAACCAATTTACTATTAAATATCCAGCCCAAAGAGCAGATATCATGAAGATAAAGCAACCAATAATAAAAATTCCAAGAAGAGGCCTCTTTGAAAACGCAGTAACAGAGTTTATAAACTGTGATATTTTTTTATAAAAGCTATAGGTTGTTTCACTACAGTTATGCTTTACTACTTTATATGGTTGCTGGTCAAAACCAGTAATAACCCATAAGCCTGCCATAAATAACTCAGACTCCATATGTGTAAGTAATGCATTAACATAACGACGAGACATAAGGCGTGCAACAACTAAATTTTTTGGCAAATCTAATCCTGAAAGCCACCGGAAAGTAGAATAAAAAATTATTCCACTCCACCTTTCAAACAGATCCCCTTTTCGATGTTCTTGAATACCGCAAACAACATCACAGTTTTTTAAACTCATTTGCTTAGAAAAAAGAAGCAACCACTCTGGTTCTTCCTCTAAGTCACTATCAATAAGAAAAACTTTGTCTCCCTTTGCGTAAGCAAGCCCAGTCATCATTGCTTTGTGATGACCAAAATTTCGAGACAAGTCTACAATAACAAGATTTTCATTATTTTTTGTAAACTCTCTGGAAAGTTCAAGACTTTTGTCAGGCGAACCATCATTCACTAAAATAATTTCAAAATCATTTCCAACTAGTTGCTTCGCTGCATTACTTGCTCTTAATAAGAACTCAGCTATATATGACTCGGAATTATAGAGAGTTGCAACAATTGATAGTTTCATTAGGGTGAATACCTCATATACAAATGTGCATCCCTACCACAGTTAAATAGCAAATCAAGAATAGTAACCTCATGAATAAAATCACCCCAAAGCTGTGGATAACTTGGATAATTAGAGTAGTCAAACCAAGTTAGTTTAATCCCTTGATTGTGAAAAACACTATCATTAATATACCCTTTAGCTGCTGGTCCCGAAATATATTCTGTAGCACCTGATTGATGGCAAAGATCTACTAAACGTTCGGTTTTGCCATTAGACAAAGTGTAATCCCATGAGTTACTTATGTATGTGTTTATATTTAAAAAATCACAAATACATTCAATAAAACAACGATTAAGTTGAGATAAATATGAAAATTTATTTTTCAAATACAATGGACTTAACCATTCAGCAATCTCATTAAAATATGCTGCTTTTTTATAACTACTTTCTAAAGATTTCCAGTGTTTCAACTGCCATGTACTACTAGCTATATGTACATCTCGAATACGTCTATTAATATTTTTTCCAACAGGAATAGTTAACCAATGAATTCCTTGTGATGCCTTAATTATATTACGATTTCGCCAATCATTTTTTGTAAACTGCATATCGTCAAATATAATAAACTCATCAACTGCAGCAATTATGTCGAAGTATCCTTTCCAAGGGATATAATTAGACTGCAGTATAGCAATCTTCTTTATATTTTTATTCATCTATAGCAACTACATTAACTCAATTAACATATAAATAAATTTTTTATATAGAGATATAAACATAAGTATAACACATATCACTATCATACTATGAAATTTAAACTTCTGTAAATTACTTGTTAGTATTTTTTTGTTTCAACTGTCTCCCATAGTAAGTTGCTTATATTTATTATCTTTAGACACCTGATATAAAAAAATTTCCCATGAAGAATATTTATGATTAAATTTTTTCAATATATTTAATCCAATTTTCTCTGCATTTTCTACTTCCAGAGCAGAAAAAACATACTCTCCGCCCATAGAGCTAAATTTCCTAACATTAAATTTTAAATCTTTAATTCTTGCACTATACTTTTTAACCACCTTTTTTGTCATAAGAAGCGCATTTCCGTGAAATGTCTCCAGCTCACTAACAAAAATGTAATAGCGGCTTCCCCAGTTATCAAAGTAATTACGATAAGCTTCACTGTGAACAAGTTCTCCAGCAATTATTTCACGAAATTTTTTCTTATATTCTAGTGGATAGTTAGCGCTATAACCATCTAAGGTAAAAAATCCATTAAAAGCAGCTATTGAAGGATGTAGACCAATTGATACTACCCGATATTCACTTTTTTTTCTGTCTATAAATGTATCAATATCATTGAACAAATCCTTAGAGAAAAATTCTGCATAGGAAGGCTTTTGCGTAATACTTTCCTGATTATTATGAGATACATTGAACAAGTGATGCACTTGCAAAATAAATAAAGTAATAGCAGATAAACGTCCTACAATAGAGAAAAATAAGTTAGTTTGATTCCATAATATATAAAATACGACACCTAATATTAAATACCACAACAATGGTTGCAGCATATAAAATCTTGACAAGTCAAAATAAGGAAAATGGGGAAACAAGAAACTGATAACACTCCATATATTCAACCAAAACCCATACCATATGGATATCAACATGCACATTACTAATAAATACAACACTAATAATATATTTTTTCTATTATATTTATATATATAATGCCATACACAAAAAAGCACAATAATATAAAGCATAATTAAAGCAGCTGGTTTATTTATTGGATATACATTTTTACCAAAAAAATATAAAGGCTCGTACCAAATATTTATATATATATATATATATATATATATAAATGCCAGCCCCTATAAAAACAAATAAAACAAATAAAACATATATATAATCTATATAAGCAGTAAAATATGATACAAAACTACGCTGTAAGACAATAAAAAATACTGCAAGGCCTATTGATGGGATAATATAAATATACTGCTGGCTCAACGCATGCTCTTGCCCCCATATAAAAATCCTAAAAGACTGATTATATGCTGACATTAAACTAATATCATTAAATTCAAATTCTACTCGATGTGAAATAAACCCTTCCACCAAACCTAACATTACAATAACTAATTGATATTCAACTAAAAGTGATATTACAAAATTTACCAAAATGGCTATGCTTAGATTTTTATTAAGTTTTCTATTTTTAATAAAATCTACAATAAAATAACACAAAACAAAACAAAATAAAAAAATCCACTAAGTGTAAATAGCGTATAAAAGGGTAATAAAATTAATATTAACCAGTCTTGCCATCTACCTTTCCCTTGTCCTATGTTGAAAAATGCACTCAATAATAAAGGCTGTCCAGCTATACTCAATCCGAATAAAGAGTAAAACGGTAGTAATGAGAAAGTTAATGAAGCAAAAATTGAGGTTATATACCCTCTTTGACCTTTAGTAACATGCTGTGTTAGTAGTCGATACATTCCCAAATATGCTACTAACCTAATAAATATCTGATTTACAGTAAAAGCATCAAATGGTTCAAACCAGTAATTTAACCAAACAGGTACATAAAGACCAGAAACTAAAGATGCTCGAGGTAAACCATCTGCAAAATTTTCAATTTTCGCAAGTGGGGAAGCAAAAATTTCTCCACTTTTAGCCAAAATACTTAAATCAACAAATATACTATCAAGCTGATCATGTATCATAAGATGCATCGCTTCTCCAAGAAAGAAGTGCGGTGCCAAGTACGAAAATATTATAACTATTGCTATTACATGTAATAGCTTAATAATATTCTTTATTTCAATATTATTAAGCTTTATATAGAAATTCATAGCTTATATAGTATTGTCAATGCCTACACATAAAAAATTTAATTTCAATATTTCTTACAACTAATATCGTAGCTTACACAAAGTGATATAGATAAAACTATTTAGTTCATTATAGAAGCTAAGAAATCAACTACTTTTTCTACATAAAAATTAAGAAGATTCTGTTTAGAGTCACAAAAATCATAGTTATACACTATTGTATATCTCTACAATATACTTCCACGTTTCTTCTGCACAACGAGACCATGTATACTGATTAGAAATCTGTTTTGCTTTACTTGCAATACGCTGACAAAGCTCAGGGTCATTAATAATCATTTCTATTTTTTTAGCAATTGAAATTGAGTTTTCTGGATCAAAATATACCCCCCCACCTTCCAAAACTTCAGGCATTGGGCCTCGGTTCGAACAGGCTATTGGTAAACCCATTGCCATTGCTTCAATAAGTGTATTTGGCATATTTTCACAGCTTGATGCAAATATAAATATATCCGCTTTTTCCAAATAGTCTGGTAATTTATTTTGAGGCACAAAAGGCCTCTGTACAACAAAAGAGTTATTAGGATCAGAAATTTCAATTTGGTTGTCTAATAGTTTTTTAGCTTTTCCCGAACCACCTCCAACTAAAGTAAGTCTTATGTTATATCCTCGATCACGCAGGACAGCAATTGCTTTGACAACTATCCACTGATGTTTATATAAAGCGGCATTAGATATATATAAACATTCAATTGGCTGACTTTTCTCTACAATTCTTAGCTTGGGGGTTTTTGAAGCTTTAAATTTTTCACTGACACCATGTGGAATATGTGCAACACGAGATAGAGGACCACAAGACCTTTGAATAACTTCAGATGCATAACGAGTGAGAAAGACTGCACCATTAGCACGTCGTAAAGCGTTATTTTGTATATAACGTAACAAAATCAGCCGAAGTCGCGCTCTACTAAAACCAAAACGTTCGATCTCTCCTGGTTCATAAGACAACATATCCCGGCTCATAGTAATAGAGGGGCGAAACCGAGATATTGTACCAGCATCAGTGTTCAATATGATCTCACACCCAGCTTTAATAATCTCACTAGGAAGACGAAAACATTGCCAATAAAGCTGTTGATATAAAGGCTTTTCTAGTTCTTTAGGATTATGTTTAACTAACCATGGTTGATCAGGTACTAAATTCAGCAATGACTGATATGACCATAAATGGACTTCCCGAACACCGTATTTAAATGGATCATCTTGAGTCAAGATTCCTACCAAATGCGATTTAGCACCACCTGATCGATTGCGGGATGCATCGATACCAACAACAACTCCCTCCTTTTTGATTCTTTCAACTTTTTTTTCCATAGGCTCACGAGTGTCTTGCTTTTAAAATTACAAATTCTTTATTATTTTTTTAACGAATTTAGCAATAATAAATGCTTACCGTTTTTATAAAAATATAGTATTTTTTGCAGCTTTCTTTGAATTATCGGTATTTATTGATATTGTTTATATCGTAACTGCATATTCTCTTCGCCAAAGTTCAAATAAAACAAGTGCAAATAAACGTTCACTGTTATTCCTTCCAAGATCCTGACCTCGTAGTAAACTGCGAACTATCCTTTGGTCAAAAATCGTTTGTGTGCTAAGCAGTACATCATGAAAAAGTTCTCGAAAAGAGCCAGCTTTAAGCCACGATGACAGTGGGATAGAGAATCCCTGCTTTCGCTGCTGATCAAATTCAGGTGGTAAAATCCTACTAGCTAACTCTTTAAGAAGCAGCTTTTTACTTGTAGCAGTTGCTTTCAAATATGAAGGTATCCGGCAGAAAGCAAACTCTATCAAACGATAATCAAGAAATGGAGCTCTCACTTCTAAAGAATTTAACATACTAGTCCGATCAACCTTAACCAGTATATCTTCGGGTAAGTAATTGGCAAAATCCATTCTAGTAGCTCGCTGGAGAAGATCTGTATTTTTTGGTACACGTTTCTGATCTACTTCTTCAGCTATCAGCGGCCAACTGCTGGTTAATTGAGTCAGTAATTTTCGCCTAGTAGTTTTATCATAGTAAGAAGCAATCAATGGAAGTTCATACTTTAAATCCATATCTAACCCCTGTAGCCAATTGCGTCCCTTGAAACCTACAGGTAAAAACCACTGAGCCATGTTAGAGATAATTAAGCGCAAACTATAAGGAATCCCTCCTAAGTGATTTTGCATCCACAGCAGTCGGCTATAGTGTCTATAACCACCAAATAACTCGTCACCACCATCCCCTCCTAGTGCAACAGTACAGTGTTGACGAACTAACTGACTAACTAAGTAAGTAGGAATCATTGAGGAATCAATAATTGGCTCATCGAATTGTCGTGCCAGTTTAGGCAGAAGATCAGCTGTTGTCGCTTTAGCTTCTAGCTCTACATGCTCAGTATTATAATACTTTGCTATCAAACGAGCATGCTCCGTTTCATCCAGTTTTCCATGCCCAGGAAAGCGAATTGTGAATGTTTTTACTTTTGGTAGTTTTCGTGCTGCCATTGCTGTAATCAAGCTGGAATCCACTCCACCACTCAACAGTACCCCAACGGGAACATCAGCAGTCAATTGTTGGCCTACCGAGCTTTCTAATAAATTCTCTAGCTCATCAAGTATAAGGTTTTTATCCATTGAAGAATTAGATTTACCATTAAATTCAGGAAGCCTCCAATAACTCCAAACCTTTACCTCACCCGTATTAAGCTTAAATAGTAAAGCATGGGCTGGAGGGAGCTTTTTAAAACCCTTTAGAATACATTGTTCACCAGGCACAAACCCCATAGCCAAATAACAATCAAGTGACCCCATATCTATCTGATGAGATACCCCACGGTTAGCCATAAGAGATTTCAACTCAGAAGCAAAGCAAAATACACCTTTTACATGATGATAAAAGAGGGGCTTTTCTCCTGCTCGATCACGTGCTAAGAATAACGACTGAGCCTTTGTATCAAAAATTGCAAATGCAAACATTCCAATTAAATATTTAACACAATCAACTCCCCACATATTATATGCAGCAAGAATCACTTCTGTATCAGAATTTGATTTGAATATTTGACCTTTAGAAGAAAGCTTTAATTGGAGCTCTTTATAATTATAAATCTCCCCATTAAACACAATAGTTAGACTTTTCATAACATTGCTCATAGGTTGATGAGCAGCAGAAGACAAGTCGATTATAGATAAGCGTCGGTGAGCAAGTCCTACTCTTCTATCATTTGTCCACCATTCACCAGCATCATCCGGACCACGATGACTCATAGCTATACTCCCTTCAGAAAACCAGTCTTGGTTTGCTAAAGGAAGTTTTGATGCTATACCTAATATCCCACACATTAAATTTTTGCCTAGATTTTATTTACAAATACTTTGTCGAGATTAAGAGCCCTATGCCAAGTACAAGTATTCCTATTAGTAAACCTTCCCAAGCAATAAGGATAGACCAGTGCTTTTTTGCACCCACAACAGCACCCAAGCTACGTACCAACATTTGAACTAAGAAACCAAGATATATTCCCAAAGAGCCCAATGCCCACATTAAAAATAGCCAAATAATAATTCCTATAAGACTCGTGTTAAATACTACAGTCATGAAATCTCGTCCCTTATCATGAACCAGAAAATAATTCTGACAATGCCAAAAAGGGCTAGTAATAACATAACCTGTAAACATTATAAGCAACTCAACTTGCATTCCCTGATAAGCATTTAAATTTCCACCAAGCATATCAATAACTGCTGGAAAAATGATAATTAATATTCCTCCAGTACCACCCATCAATATTCCTTGAAAACGGAAAAATTTTCTATTTTTTTTTTCTACTGCTAACCCCTCCTGTTCAAAAACCATACGAAAAAAACGTGGACTCCATACTTGATTGAGTGAACTAGCAACAAGTTGTATAATCGAAGATAAGGTAAAGACAAAAGTGAATTTTGCCACTTCAGAAGCATCAAAAAGTGCACTTATAAAGTAATTATTTCCATAACCACTTAACCAACCTAAAAAAGCTATACCAACAAATGGGATAATTCTTAAAAATATAGGAACAATTTCTTTCAAATGAGTAGTAATATTATAAAAACCAACTCTAAAAAAAAGTAGAATCATCAATGATAAAAAAAGACCAAAAACTGCTCCAAGAAAAAAAGAAAACACAGTATTTAAAAGCAAGAAAAATAGTAAGCTGCCAAACAACCCAACTAAAGGAACAAAGAAAGAAAAGCACAGTGAAGCGAAGTGATTTTCTTCAAGTCGTACAAGAGAGGCTTGCATCGTATAAAAAGCTGAAAGATAGCCTGCAAGCAACACAACTATAATTGTAATATATGTATTATTTTTAGGCTGATAAAGTGTCCAACAAACACCAAATATCAAAAAAATAAAAACAATACTCACTAAAAAAAAAATATAATTTGCTGCACCAAATATTCTACGACGTACAACAGGAGATTGATACTCTCTAAGCACACCAATAACAGACTCAATAATCCCGGCAGTAGCAAACGTAGCGAGCCCCATCTGTAATGCATAATATAACCCATAGTTTGCATACTCTTCTACAGATAATGATTTTGCTAGCCAAAGTGAAATTATAAAGCCAAAACTTTTTAAAAATGTGGCTGCTCCACCATATGCAACAGAATATAAAAAAATAGGGTTAATGGATAATAAACGGAAACTCCTACTAAACAACATAATTTAACTCAATTAAAAAATTTTCCGAAATATATAAAAATAAGAAGAAGGGCCTATTTTTTTATACCAGCTATCTCGCCAATAATGATCATTATATGAGATAAGCCAGGAAAATATACGATCTATTTTATAAAGCATAGGGTAAGGGAGCATCCTAAAACCAATTGTTTTCTTTAGAACTTTGTTTAATGGCTCAAAAATAATAGGTATTGGCCTCTTATCTAATATAAATCCTGTTTGCTTTGTAATATTAACCATCATATTACGACTTATGCCACGCTCATTAGGTGTTGCTGATCGAGGATAACGCCAATCTCCCATGGAAGAGCATGGCTCTCTTACCAAAAAGTATCCACCAATCTTAACAACACGAGCAACCTCTTCAATAACTTTACTAACATTTGGTATATGATGAAGGACAGAAAAAGCACAAACTAAATTTTGAGTATTATCATCTAATTCAATGTCACCAGTGATTTTAGGAAATATAATATTTGAACCATGAAATCTTTTTTGTAAAATTTTTTGGAAATTTTCTGATGCTTCTAAAAAATTCAAAGTACAATTTTTATATAGCTTAGAAAACTTTTCAATTTCTTTTCCGGCACCTGGACCTAACACTAATATACTATCTAGATTCATCTTAGTTTTTATAATATGTTCAAATCCTAGGCATTCGTTAACATAGTGCATATATTCATACCATGGATCTATTTCACTATTCCCTGCATCACCTTCAAAAAAAGCTTCCTTTTCTTGTAAAAACCAACATTTAAGTTGATCATCATTAAAATTATCACCAACAAGACAGGTTCCGTCTTTAATTGATTGATCAATCACAGCTGGTAAGCTTGTATATTCTGAATTCATTTGTTAAATCACTAAAGTAGTTATCAGATGAAAAAAAAAAACAACGATAAATTATCTATCAGCTACGTTTTCGACAAACTGAAATTAGTTCTCCTGACATAATCCCTGGAAATTTTCTTCTAAAATATCCAAGCCCAATTGAATTAAAGCGGGTGCCACACCCCATCCATTTATTAGGTATCCAACCACAGTCCTTTAATAAAGTAGTAAATGATGACTTTGTAAAAGTATGTAGATGCATTCCATCCCAACCTTCTTCTCTCCAATTTGAAACTGGTTCATCTGTACCTGTTCTTGGTTGAATTCCAAAAAGTAGTTGTATACGATGCTTAAGGTATGCATAGTTTGGAACACTACAAATAAGAGTAGCAGTTGGCTTTGCTATTCGATATAACTCGTCAAGTACTTTATAAGGATCTAAAACATGTTCAATGGTTGCTACACTAACAATAACATCCATTGATTCAATGGAAATTTCTGGAAGAGAGTCAGATTGAGGATTCATTAGTTTAAGCTTGTTAACATCCACATTTGGAATATTTTTCCAAGCCTTGTCAATAAATGCAATTGCTCTTTCACTTATATCTACCCCTATACAATTTTCAAATCGTTCTTCTTTAGCTAAACCAATTAATAGTGAACCAGAACCACAGCCATATTCAATTAGTTGGCCTGATAAACCTTCTAATAATGGATAAACATCAAGATCTCGACCACACATTCCTTCTAGAGGATCCCAAAATCTCTCGGAATCCTTCTCATAATACTCTTTAAGAATATTTATATTTTCCATTATTAATGGCCTATAGTTTCAAAAAATTATTTTATACTTTTATTGCCAGTTATACTTAGGAGTAAGATTAGCATAGTTTTCAATCTGATAATCATGGAAAGACAGTCATAATAATCACAACATTAAGTCATTGGATTTATTCACCATTTCAGTCTGTGTTAAAAGAACTCTTCAACATACTTTCTTATGGTGTCAAATATTAAGATATTATATCGTCACTCTCCAAGAACTCTCCATATAATCCATCAAAAGCATAAAGGCACTCATACCTTAACAAACAAATATATAGTCGAAATGATGTACAAGCCTAAATAGTTACTAATTAGTAATTGGCAGTAAAGTAGGTAGTTTTATCAATTTGAGTTTACATGTACTCTGATTTACAAGTTTATACTACTTTGAAAGAATTTCACTTGCTGATGCAAGTGAATATTTTATTTATTATAATTTTTTAACTGCTAGTCATAAACTTTTAGAACAATAAATCCCATAGAATGCTATTTTAAGTATGAGATCAAGTCAGCTAAGTTACTTTGTAATTTATCCTTTCATTCTGATAGCATTCTTTTTCTTGTTTGTACAGTAAAATTCTTTACCTCTGGATATAACGTAATAATACGTTTATTAAAATATAATACCTGAATCCATTATGGAAAAATCTATTACTAATCAACAAAATTTGATGAAATATTGTCATAACACTTAAAACTCATTAACAATATAAATGATAAAATAAATAATCCTTGAGATTCTTTAAACGTCTCATGAAATAATCCAAATACTATCACTCCAACATATCCGAAAAACATAGACTGCCTATTTCTATATAATTTTTTCCCTATTTTTAAAAGCATATAAATGTATATTAAAAACCCTAATATCCCTGTCCGAAGTAGAACATCGAAATACTGATTATGCACAGATCCAAAATTATCTTGAATAGCCCATATACCTAAATAGCCAGAGCCAAAAAACGGAGAATTTAATACATAAATTACAGTATATTTCCAAATCGCAAAACGAGTACCTTCAGAAGTAGCACTATTAGAAATATTCTCTTCAATAGAATCAAAATTTGATAAAAATTGAAATAGTCTTAAACTAAAAAATTCTGCTACCATAGGAAACAAGAAAAACAACATTAGTATTATTAAAACAGATACAAATATGGAGTACAAAAAATACACAATAGTTTTGTTTATATCATATTTATTAGAAATAATTAGAAAAAAAACATATAAAATATAACTAAAAACTAAAGAAACAACACTTGCTCTAGAAAATGTAAGAAAAACGCCTATTACTACTATAGCAATAAACAAGTTTTTTACAAATTTATGAATAATATTATTACATATTGACATATATATTAGCCAGAATGCCATAATATATAGAAATCCATATCGTTGACTACCTACAATATCTTTAGCTTCAAAATAAAGTGAATTACCACCACCACTAAAAAATTTTATAATACTTATTAGTGATAGTAAAATTGAAATAAGAATAATGGCTTTGACAAAAGCTCTTTCCATTTCATGACTTATTCTTATAAAAGAAAGAGAGAACATAGAAATAAAAATTAAAAAGCTAATTATTCTACGATGCAAAAACTCAATATTATTTACATTAACAATCAAAGAGGACAGAAAAATAATTAGATACACTACAGCAAAAAAACATATATAAGAATCTGGATAAAATATCCTACCATACAAAAAAATATATATAACAGGAATTAAAACAAAAGTATAGTTAATACTTATACCATTAACAGATATTGGAACCAAACAGACAAAATACAAAATTGCCCACAAATTTTCACGAATATTTTTTGATAGACCCACGAGTTATTATACCAAACAAGCTAATTCTTCTTATTATACATTAAAGAAGCATACATATATTTTATATTTTTAATATATTGTTAACTATAGTATCAGCAGCAACTGGTTTTGTAATTGTAATATTATTCAATATATATTCTCGTCTTTTATCTATATTAATAGAAAGACTTATTTCATCGTCCAGATTATTCCATGGATTAGCGACTTCATTACTTATATAATAATCAATTATTGATTTTGATATCCCCCATGTTGGTACTAATAATGGCTTTTCAAGTAATATAGCAATATCTGCTGCTGATGAAATATGTGATATAGCAAAATCAGAAAAATAGACTAAATTATCAAGAAAAACTGATTTTGCTAATATAATATTTGTATTTACATTTATATTATCAATATTAGTTGAAGGATGAAGTTTAACAACTAAGTTATATCCATATTTTTTCAATTTAATAGCAATTTCATTCAAATGCTTATTTCTTAAATCATTAGTCCAGCCATATAGATTATCTGATTCCACAAATGACTCTTCTATATATACTGCATATTTCTGATTATTATCAATAAACTCTTTAATTTGTAATGGTAGTTCATCTATACAAAATGATTTATCCATCAATTTTTGAAACAATGGATCTTGCTTAGGATTTCCTGTAACTGTAATTTTATTTCTACTGTAACCTAGCTTCTTATAGTATTCTATATACTGATTTGAATAAACTAGACATCTATCATGAATAAGTTCATAAGGATTTTTTGGTAAATAAAATGACCTACCTGGAAATCTATAAGTATCAATTAAAACATTAAGACATCCAAGAATTCCCCAAAAACTATCTCTATTTTTAAGCTTAGAATAAAAGTAATTTGGAATTGTTAATTTTACATATTTCTTTAATCTCATTAATTTTGGTATTAACTTGCCATAAGTAAGTTCTGCATCAGATATTGCTATATCAAGGTTTTTTCCAACAGCCCTAGTACCATGCATCATAAATACACTTTTAATACCTAAAGCTCTACATGCTAAAATTAAAGCTCTATCTAAAATATATGTTGTATTTAATGATATAATCACATCAGGATTAATTGTTTTCAGTGCCTCATATATAAATTTTGTCTTATAAAAGCTAATATCATAGCATTCAATATTATTTATTATTTCTTTCTCTTTAACAGGGTTATTAAATGATCCAATATGAAATAGCATTGTTTCACATCCATTTTTTTTTAACTTTTCATCAATTGTTAAAAAGTTATGGATACCAACTGTCCAATAATCAAAATATACCACTTTCATTTTAGATCTTCTTCACAAACAGCAGTTCCTTTTTTAATATCTTTCTTAACATATTTACCTTGTAATGAATCAATTTTTTCTGGTGACATTCCATAACCAGGCCTTATACTACGTACAGCATCAGAAGTAATTACATCACCAGCTTTAAGGTCTTTCACAAAATAAAGGGAGCGTCGATACTTCATATTTTCTATTTCGCTAGATTTTCTCCCGTAATCAACTTTTCCTATTGACTGCCAAGCAACCTTAGTGTCACTACATAAGCTTTCTAACTCATCAGGTTCTATTGAAAAACTATCATCAGGTCCACCATTATTTCGATTTAGCGTTACATGTTTTTCAATCATTGCCCCCCCCATAGCAATACTAGCTATTGCAGTAACATTAGCAGTCGTATGATCAGACAATCCTGTAACTAATTCAAATCGACTAATTAAATCAGAAATAACTGTCAAGTTGTAGTCACTTGCAGGTGCAGGATAACCACTAACACAGTGTAATATAGCGAGCTCTTCACATCCACCTTCTTTTGCAGCATTTATTGCCTCTTCTATCTCTTGGATATTTGCCATTCCTGTTGAAATTATCATTGGCTTGCCTGTGTTAGCAACATATCTGATTAATGGTAAATCTACTATTTCAAAGGAAGCTATTTTATATGCAGGAGTATTTAAATTTTCTAGGAGATCAACTGCACTATAATCAAATGGTGAGCTAAATATCGTAAGACCTAATTCACTGGCATATTCAAACAAAGGTTTATGCCACTCCCACGGCATATGAGCTGACTGATATAGCTCATACAGGCTCTGACCTGCCCATAACCCACCTTTAATAATAAAATCTTCTGAATTACAATTCAAAGTAATAGTATCGGCTGTGTAACTTTGAAGTTTTACTGCATCAGCTCCAGCGTATTTAGCCGCATCGATTATTTTAAATGCATTTTCAATTTTACCATTATGATTTGCAGACAACTCTGCAATTATATAAGGTAAGTAGTCTCTTCCTATTTTTCTATTATTAATACAAATACATGGATGTTTATTTAGCATAATATATTTATTATATCGTATATTTTATATATGTTGATTCTTGAATTTTTTTATATCCTACTTTTTCAAATAACTTTTGAGAAGAACTGTTTTGTTTTGATACATAGGCCATAATAGTTGATTTTGGTATTAAGCTTTCAATCTTAGAAACTGCAATACTAGCTAATCCTTTACCATATTGATCATCACTAACATAAACAGATATCTCATATAATTGATTTCTTATATCAATATTTGAAAACTTAGCCCTTTCAATGAGATCTAGCCTAACTACACCTGAAGGTATTTCTTTATGTAAAATAATGTAAAAATAATTATTAATATCTTTTAGCTTTTTTTCAAACCAAACAGAATGTTCTTCATAGTCTGGTATATCTGGATTACGAGAATATTTTCTTGTACTTGGTAAAATTTGCCAACTATAAACTAGCTCTTTATCCTTTATTGTGACTGGCCGTATATTAACATATGTATTATCTTTCGACTTTCTAGGTAGTAAAAAATTTATTATTCTATCTACCCCACTTCCATCACATAGTTTAGATGCAATTAGGCCATTTTGTTTCAATTTTGATACGTCGCTTATAAGTTTATACAATTCATCTTTATGAAAATCAGATATTTCTGTAGAATATGATAAAATATCAGCAGCTTCTATAGAAACCAATTTTTTAGCATTCATTAATTGATTTTCAGCACAAACTACTAGTATTGATGGTATACCTAAACAACAGCGCTCCCATGCAGAACTACCTACTCCTCCTATTGCTAAGTCGGCATTTGACATAATTTCAGCCATATTACCTATATCAGAATATATATTTATATTATAAGGAAGCGATTTACTTAGTTGTTTAACTTTTTTATAAGATTTTGAACCTCGACCTATAACTATATCTATACTCTTTATCGTTGTATCTTCAATTTTACCCAGGAGTTCTAGTATTTTTATTGTAATAAAGTCAGGGTCAAGCCCTCCAAAATTTATTAGAATATTTCTAATATTATCTTTAGACCTACGTCTTTTTATTGATTTTTCTCTATAATCTAAGAATTCTGATCGTAAAATTACATAATCACTTCCTAAAAGGAAGGAACAAGTGTTGGGTGCTAGATTCAAATAATTTTTTTTTATACAGCCTAATGTTTGGTCTATAATTAAATTACAATAATGATTTCGATTAGCAAGATCATCAATTGCTACCAAATAATTTACATACTGGGATATCCTTTCTTCCCAACGAAAATCAATACTATATGAATCAACAACAACAATTTCAACTTTACCAATATCTTTTAAATATAAAATACTACTATTAGCATCTTGCTCCCAAGATATATCTAACCATTCGTTATACGGAAACGATACCATCCTAGCATTTTTTATTTTTATTTTTGAAAAGAAATCAATGTAGCTATTACTTAATTTTGTTGTAATTAACTTTAAGTGATATCCTTTTTGTATAATTTTTTTTGTTAGGGTATCGGGAATAACTCGACAAAAAAAATATATATTAGCCCCTAGTTCTTCGAAATGTCTAGCCAGTGTCAAACATCTCATAATGTGTCCAAATCCAATTGTGTTGGATGCATCAGCCCGAAATACTACGTTCACCTTCTTACATTTATTCCTTTAGTATATAAATACTCTTTTATTTCTTGAGGTGTTTGCTCTGTAAAATGAAAAATGCTAGCAGCAGCAATAGCTGATGCCCCTCCCTTTTTTATCACCTCATATATATCTTGAGCACAACCCGCGCCACCAGAAGCAATGACTGGTATATTTACTAAACTAGTAACTTCACCAACAATCTCATAATCAAAACCATCCATCCTTCCATCTTTATCAACAGAGGTTAATAGTATTTCTCCAGCACCCATATTTTCAACAGTTTTTGCCCATTGTGTAACCTCAATAGGCTCAACTTTAGTACCAGCATGACTGACACAAAAAGTTTTGCCATTTACTCGTTTAAAATCAATGCTTGCTACAATACATTGAGAGCCAAATATTTTAGCTCCTTCTTCTATTATATTATTATTTTTATAACTTTCTGTATTAATAGTAACTTTATCTGCACCAGCTAACAGAATATTTTTTATATCTACTGCTTTTTTTATTCCTCCCCCAACTGTAAAAGGAACAAATACTTCCTTTGAAATATCTTTAATAGTTTCTACATCAGCTAATCGATTTTGTTCTGTTGCAGTAATATCTAAAAGAATTAATTCATCTACATCTCTTACTGAATACACTTTTATTGAAGGAAGCAATGCCCCAACTCTTCTGTTTGAGTCAAAAGAAATTCCTTTAACTAAACCAAAGTCTTTCCATAACAAAGTTGGCATAATACGAACTTTTAGCACAACTTATTTTATCTCCAAAAAATTAGTTAATATATTAAGTCCATTTTTTGAGCTCTTTTCTGGATGAAATTGAACTCCGAAAATACTATCTTTACTGACTGCAGAACAAAAGCCTCCACAATACTCTGTAGTGGACACTATATGCTTTTCTGACTCAGGTTTAAAATGATAGCTATGAACAAAATAGAAGTCTGTATTATTTTTAATATTTGAAAAAATATCTGGTTTACTAGCAAACTGGACTTCACTCCAACCTACATGGGGAACTCTTTCTTTATTACACTTCGGCTTTAATTTTTTTACTTCTCCAGGTATATAATCCAAACCTTTTATTTTATCTTCAAGTACTCCTTCTTCACTTGTTGAAGCAAGTAGCTGCATTCCTAAACAAATTCCTAGCAAAGGAACTTGATATTTAATTATTTCATCCTCTAAAGCTTCAACCCAACCATTTTCTTTTAAACTGTTCATTGCTGCAGAAAATGCCCCAACGCCAGGTAGTATTACGTGAGATGCTTTTAAAAGATCAGATACATCATTAGAAATGAAAATTTCATAACCACATCTTTCTATAGCAGACTTCACGGAGGTCAGATTTCCAACCCCATAGTCTATGATCATAGGTTTCATATATTATCATAATTCAATTTTATTAGATTACCCTCATTATCTTTTACTAAGTTGCCTCTTCTATCCATTTTAAATATCTTTTTATTTGTAAACTGATCGCAAATTTTAATAAATTGATCAAGTGATATATTTAACGGTTTTAGTATATCTTCAAGTGACTTACCTAGATAAGTCCAAGGAAATTTTCCATCATTTTTTTGGACAATTTGAAGTCCATCTTCTCTACTAACTCTTCCTCGTCTTATATGTAAACATGTTATATCTGTTGCTCGTCCAAAACCAAATTTCAAATATTTAAAATAATCATGAATACCTGTTTGATAATTATCAAGATTTTCATAGTTTACAGCGGAACCTTCAACAGCCCAGTGAAGTGTTTCAAAACCATATGCTTGAGCCAATAATGCATTACTATATCCATCCCATGGGATGTAATATCCGAGAAACAGTCCTGTCACACCGACTGCTGTTAACTCTTCGTTACTTGGATAGGTATAAGCAACCAAGTGTTTTTGTTCTATTCCATCTATACCTACAACATCACTAACCCTTAATCCTAGAAGTCCACCAAATTCTTCCAACCAGCTTCTATCCAGTGTATTATTCTCAACGGCAGAAGCAGGTCCACCGTATTCATTTTGTGAATTCTCGCCCCAAATTATCAGAGGGACATTATATTGTACAGCTGCTCTTACAGGTATTGTAAAAATACCCACATGTTCTGGCCATGAAATATCACCTACTTGAGTTAAACCTATATGATTTAACTTTCTTCTAATAATAGGATTAGGTGAAAATTCAACATAATCAACACCAAGATTTTTAATATTTTCAATATTACGTCTACCAATATCTGATAAATCACAGGTAGTCGATGTTACACAAAGGGGATTTACCCCTAGTTTAAGTAACTGAATTACCTGATAAGTACTATCTTTTCCACCACTTACAGGTATAATACAATCCCATTTCTTATTATTTTTGTATTTATCAATAATTTGTATTAACTCTTTCTTTCTTTGATCCCAATCTATTCTTTCACGGGTATTATAGTTAATGCACGCATTGCATATTCCTTCATTGAATAACAAATCAGGTTTTGTATCTGGCATTAAGCACTTTATACAATATTTTATCACTTTCAAATCTCATATTTTTTTTAACAAAAACCAAGTTATATCGTCCTGAGGATAATTACTATCTCTATGGTAGCAAAAACCATAATCCACTAACTCTAGACCTGAAAAACTATCCAACATTTCACCAGCAAAATCCCTTTTAAAAAGTCTTTCATTATGACCTCTATAAGATAATGAGACTGGAGTGGGATTATAATATTCACAAATACATATATATTTTTTACTAAAATAGTATAATTTATCGTACACTTTACTTAAATATTCTGGGTTTATATGTATCAGAACACCTTTTGCAAGGCAAAAGTCAAACGTTTCCTTGCTTTCATAGTCTAAAATTGACCCTTCTAAAACTTCAGCCTTCTTCCAAGCCCTTAATTCTTCAACTGCAGATTGATTTATTTCTATTCCTGTTAATCTAATATTATCAGTTAGTTGATCTATAGCTTTTAAATTCAAACCTATATTACAGCCGAACTCAACTACAGATGTAACTTGCTTAGTTTTACTTAAAATTTTTGAAAACAATGTAATATTACTTGATAAATACTTATTTTCATCATTTCTAGTAATATATTTATCACCAAATTCACCAAACCAAAAATCTTCTTGTTCTGTCTTAAATGTTTTCATGGACACCTACATAAATTATAAATCATTTATCAATTTATATTTAAATTCAGCTTCAATCCAATCATCTTCTGTATCAATGTCTTGAACCTGATTTCTTGGTAATATTATAGGGACTGTTGATTCAGAAAAAATTGGTTTTTTTTCTAAAAAAGCATTACTTTTTCCCCAATAAAGTTGTCCAGCATCATGATATGTCTTTATCAGATCCTGTGAGCGTGTTTGGTAATGATCTGGCTGAATCATTTTGATTCGACCTTGCTCAGTAATTTTTATTGCCCGTTGAATAGGAAACGAAAAGTCTGTAACTGTTATTGCATAATCACTGTTACTATTTTTTAAATTTATTAAACCTTTATATATTATATCACCAGTAACAAAAGGAGCTGTTGCATATATACAGCACACATTATCAAAAAACTGATTTTTTTCTTTATAAAATTCTACTGCATGCTTAATCACTGAAATTGTGTCTGCATAGTCATCTGAAATATAATCTGGCCTTGTAAATGGTATTTCTGCTCCTGCAGCTCGCGCCACATTTGCTATTTCTTCACTGTCAGTTGAAACAATCACTTTTTCAAAACAGTTACTTACTTGTGCTGCTTCAATTGAATAGGCAATTATTGGCTTCCCACAAAATATTTTTATATTTTTATTTTTTATGCGTTTACTACCACCTCTGGCCGGAATAATTGCAATATTCAACCTAAAATATCCTGTAATGTTTTTACAACCTTATTTTGCTGTTCTTGACTCATGTAGTGAAAAATAGGTAAACTCATTGCGTTTTCGTAATATGCTTCAGCAGAGGGAAAGTCACCTTTCTTAAATCCCTTCGTTTTATAAAAAGGCTGTGTGTGAATTGGTATATAGTGAACATTAACTCCAATACCTTTTGCTCGAAGCCTTTCAAATATTTCTCGATAGGTTAAATGCGTTTTATTTAGCTCTATACGAATAACGTATAGATGAAAACTAGAGTAATTATATTTTTGTATATATTGTGGTGAAACTGGCAACGAATCTAACATAATTTTATATCTTGTTGCTAGCTTATTCCTATCTTCCACAAACTCGTCTAGCCGACTTAACTGACTCAAACCAAGTGCAGCTTGTATATCTGTCATCCTATAGTTAAAACCAAGCGATATTTGTTGGTAATACCATGGCCCATCAGACTCATGTGTCATCTGCTCTGTATCACGAGTAATTCCATGATTTCGCAGTAAAATCATTTTATCGGCTAGATCTGAGCAAGCAGTTACTGCCATACCACCTTCAGCCGTAGTAATAATTTTAACTGGATGAAAGCTAAATATTGTAATATCACTGTATTTACAACTTCCTATAGGGATCCCTTGATAATACCCTCCAATAGCGTGAGAAGCATCTTCAATAATGTGAAAACCAAATCGTTTACTTAATTGGTAAATTGCCTCCATATCACAAGATGTACCACACAGATGAACTGGAATTACAACTTTTGGGATTTTTTTATCTAATTCAGCTTTTTGTAGTTTCTTTTCTAATTTTATTAGACATATATTAAATGTTTTTGGGTCAATATCAATAAAGTCAATTGATGCATCACAATACAAAGCACAGTTTGCTGATGCTACAAAAGTAATGGGTGACGTCCATACAATATCCCCTTTTCCAACATTTAATGCTAAGCATGCTAAGTGTAATGCAGATGTAGCACTATTTACAGCAACGGCATGATTAACACCTACTTTTTCTGCTATAGCACCTTCAAATAAAGGAACCATTGGTCCCTGCGTAAGAAAATCAGACTTTAATACTTTAACTACAGAGTCAATATCATTTTGATCAATACTCTGTTTACCATAAGGTATCATATTAACCCTTTTATCGTGACTATATCCTTAGTATATCCCCGCCATTTTATTAAACTCTATTATTTCTTCTATAGATAAAAATTTTTCATTTGTTCCAGAGTTATACTCAAAACCTTGTTTCACCGGGAGTCCTTTTTCACCACACGCATTAATTTTATACCCATTTACTCTTCCTGTGAATTTTATTGTAGGGCGTAACACATAATGGTCTTCAAACTCAAGCGTTAAATGAGAATCATCAGCAGGACACATAATTTCGTGTAATTTTTCACCTGGTCTGACTCCAATAATTTTATGCTCTATATTTGGTGCCATTGCTTTGGCTAAATCACTAATCCGTATAGAAGGAATTTTTGGTACAAAAATCTCACCACCATTCATTCGTTCAAAATTCTTTAAAATAAAATCAACACCTTGTTGTAACGTAATCCAAAATCTAGTCATTCTATGATCAGTAATTGGAAGTGCTTTTACCTCTTGTTGTATTAACGTCTTAAACAATGGAACTACAGATCCTCGAGATCCAACTACATTTCCATATCTAACTACACTGAATCGTGTTTTATGTCTACCTGCCATATTGTTTGCTGCTACAAATAATTTATCAGAAGCAAGTTTTGTTGCACCATATAGGTTGATTGGATGAGCAGCTTTATCCGTTGAAAGTGCTATTACTTTTTCAACATTATTTTCTAGAACTGCATTAATTACATTTTCAGCCCCATGAATATTTGTTTTTATACACTCAACCGGATTATATTCTGCTGCGGGGACTTGTTTTAACGCTGCAGCATGGATCACAAAATTGACTCCCCTCATTGCTTGCTTTAAACGTTCTTTGTCACGAACATCTCCAATAAAATAACGCATACAGGGATCGTTATACTGCTGCTCCATCTCATATTGTTTAAGCTCGTCTCTTGAAAATATAATTAATCTATTAGGCTTATATCGAGTAAGTATCGTCTTTACATACTGCTTACCAAATGATCCCGTACCACCAGTGATAAGTATATCTTTTCCATCAAACATAACTTATGCCGCTTATTAATTGTCTAAATCAAGGATTAATTCCAAAAAAACTAAATTACTTTGTTATGTATTTTTTTTCCATCTCAAATAACAGACTTTAGATATATAATTATCATTCCAAGAATAAAACCAACAAATACTGAGACTAATAAAACAATTCCCCCTCTAGGTTTTATTTTTTCACCTGGCTTAAATGCCTTATGTACTAAATTTGCAACTGCAATTTTATCTTTTTCCGGATTCAGCTGTTTCAAATAGTAAATTTGTTTTTCAAGATCAATAATACCTGGTATAAATAAATCATCCTTACTTCTATTTACTAATGTTTGCTTTTCTGCTTCTAACGCCTCATACCCCCTATAATATAGAGGGGTCTGTTGATTACTTATTTCTGCCTTTATTACTGTAGCTGATTTTATATTACTATTTATTCCTTCCCCTTCTTCTTGCAATTTATATGATTTTTTTAATCCTATTGCTCTTGCTATAAAAATAGCTTCATTTATTTTTTCCATTTGTGCTTTCTTAATTACTTCATACGCTTTTTTATTTGCACTAATTTTATGATTCAATTTTTTAATTTTTGCATTTCTTATTTTATCGAGCTCATCTATAAATAAAGTTTTTTCTTTTTCTATTACAAATTTTATATAATTATTTAACAGTATATACCCTTGTACATACGAAGGATATTCAATAGAAAAAGATGTAGATTTTACCTCTTTTTTAGTATCTATAAAATTATTTAAGTTCCATTCTGTTATAATATTACTCAGACTAGCTTCAACATTCTCATTATCTATACTATATCCTGAAAATAGTTTTCTATTATTTCCATAAAACTTATAAAAATACTTATTAATTTTCAGTGCTTCTTTAAAAGATGAAAAAACATCTTCTGCTGTTATTTTAAAAACCCCTTCAGCATCTAATTCCATTATTTGAGAGTTGTAAGGCTTACTAATTATTACTTCAGTTTTATATATTGGTGTTTTAATAAAAAGATAGCTTATTGCAAGAACTAAACTAACAATAGTAGTAATAAAAATTGTTATTTTTTCTCTAAATAAAACAATAAATATATCTTTTATTGATATCCCATTCTCATATGAATAATTTTTTATATCCATTGATCTCTTATATTTACCCACGCTACCGCCACAGGTTTATAATTACTTTCCTGTCACCTGTATTATATTATTTTTTATAAAGAATACAGACCTTTAAACAATATTCTTTTATAATCCATATTATGACAAAATACTAACAGCTTAAGCTATACCAAACTTACAGGTAAGTTCACTTTAAATAGATACTCATCATCATAATAATTAATTTATTATATAGAGTTACACTATAGAAGTTTATATTACAATTTTTAAAGATATAGCAATCTCCTTTGCTCTGAGTATCAATGCATCCAATACATATAATAAATAATTTTAATGAATTCTTAACTACATTAACATTGCTAATTTCATTTTATGCTGACTATTTAGATTACAACATAATTAATAAAAACCTTTAAACTAAATTATACTTATATAAACGTTCTTTTTTTTATCCTGTTGTAGACTTGCATACAGTTTTGTAACTGTTACTTCGAAATAAATCGAAAGAAGTTTTATTTTTTCAGCTAATACCTTTAACTACTTAGATTTACACAGATCCTTAGTAACCAATAACCCTTATTATAATTTATTATCTTCTAAATAAATTTACAAATTTTGTATATCTATTATTTAGCTACTCAATTGATAAGATTTAGCTTAAATAATTAGTGTATCATTAGTAAGCCACAACCTGTCTCTGTTCTGCAATTATTTTCTGTGTTCTATTTAAAATATTTAGCAAGACAACACAAAGCTCCATTCCTGAGTCACAAACATACACTGCTCTTGGGTCCTTAAAAGATCCATCTTTAAGTTGATTCTACTTGAAAACTGGTTAACCAGAGAGAGACTCCTCCTGAGTTTTGATGTTTTCAACAAGTTCATATGGAGCTTTCGCAAACTGCTCTCCAAACCTAACAAAGCCTATTACACCACGAGTAGAGCTTACTTTACTGAACAATTGATTTAGCATTATTTGCTTCTAAAAATAAATAACCCGGAAATAAAGGCTCTTCCTTGCCGTTTTTCTTAGTTATAAAAGAGCAATAAACAGAAAAGTGCTGGTTTTCTAAGTGAAATACCGCTCTTTTATCTTCTCGCAGCTTTGATCTAATAAGATACCACATAATCTTGGCAAAGCACCTATAGTTATTTATACAATATACTAAAGTCTTGTACGATTTACTTTACTGCTATATATAGCGACCATATGGCAGAATAAGCTAAAGCATTTGACTACCCAAAAAACCTAACCGCTCAAGATAACAACATTTTCAGCAATAGGCTCTCTGACAAAATATCAATATATAGTTAATAAGTCTCTCCTTTCAGTTAGTCACGTTTAAATTGAGGTGCGAAATATACCAAAGCTAAGAGATGATAATATTCCTTATTACCAAATACCTAAATTTCAATAGACTATTACTATAGCATTACTGACCTTCAACACCATGTATGGGCTTAACTTCACCCCAGTGCTGACAGCTGGGACATTGCCAGTGCAGTTCTTGACCTGAGAAGCCGCAGTTAATGCAGCGGTAGAGTGGCTTTCCATCGGAGAGTTTCCTTGTTAGTTCCCTTAACAATCCTAGATTCTTTTTTGACTTGCCTTCAGCGATACCAATATGGATATCTATAAGCTGATTCAAGCCTCTTAATGAGGGGCGCCTAGCAAGCTGTTCAGCTATAAACTTGCCAGCATCTTTAGCCCCTTGTTTCATTTCTATTTCTTTTGCTAGTGATAAAACTATAGCTACTGACGGGTAATCCTTTAAGCACTTCTGTAAGTAACTATTTACTGATTTTTGTATAGACCCTGACTGCTCTGTACGTAATTCTTCTAATAGAGGGACTGATTCTGATATATAGTCTGGGTCCTGATTATATATTTTCTGTAATGCTTTTAATGACTCTTTTAAATTCCCTTGGCTGTATTCCAGCTTACCTAAAACCAAGCTTGCTCGTACACATTGTTTGTTATACTTCAACGCTTGCTTTAAATATTCCCTACCTTCAGTTGTATTCGACTTGGCTACTTGTTCTTCAGCAAGCTCACAATAAAAGTGAGCGACCAAATTTGAGTAGCTGACCACATTATTCTTTAATAATTTCTTCCCAATTTCAATAGCTAAAAGCCATTCTTTTTCTTGCTGATAAATTGCAAGTAATAACTCTAGCGCTTCGACTTGAAAACCGGCACTGACTTCTACCAGTTGTGTCAACAAACCTTCAGACCTGTCCAACAATCCAGCCGAGTAATAGTCCCGTGATAGTTCCAACTGCACCATCAAAGATTGTTTTTTAGTAAGACTTGGCCGTGCTAATAGGCTTTGATGAACTCTAATTGCTCGATCAACTTCACCACGCTTACAAAATAGCCTTCCTAATGCAATGCAAGTGTCGAATGTCTCTTGGCTATCTGGGTTGGTTTCTAGTGCTTTAATAAAAGTATCAATTGCTTCATTGGTTTGTTCATTCAACAAATAATTCAAGCCAATAAAATACTCTTTAGATAGCCGCTCCTTTGACTTTCTAACTTTTTTGCGCTTATCTCGACGCCCTAACCAAAACCCAATGGCAATTGCGCAAAAAAAACCAAGCAAGTAAACCGTATCGTTCAAAGATTAACCTTTATAGCGAACTGGTGCGAAGCTTTTGAATTTCATCATCTCTACGCTTCAACTTTGACTTTAACTGTTTGTTTTTCAGTTGTAGTACAATAAGCAAAACAGCCGCTGAGATTAGTCCCATCACTGCACCAACAATAAATACGACTATCAGTATTACTGACAATTTGATCTGCTCTAACGAATAACCCAAAAAGCCGATGCTGATTTCTTGTTGGTTAGCGCCAATAAACTCGACTCCCGCTAGCAATAAGATAACAAATAACACTAGCCAGCCAGCCCACTTCAAGTAATTTAGTAATTTAACCAACATTTAGCTCTTGACCCACATAAGACCATATTATTAGTCAGAATTATAATGGCAAATAGGTAGCAGTAAAATGACAAATGCCGTATTTATCATAGCCTGTGTTTAGTAATATGCCACTTGTCTTTATAGATTACATAAACATGAGTTTGCTCAATCTTTTTAGCCATTTACTTCTATCGGACTAAAAATAGCTAACCAGTTCTTAATTAGCAAGTAAGTTCCTGATTATTAAGAAGATATAATTGCGTCACAAACAAAAAAGGCGACCTATTGGTCGCCTTTTTTATCGTAGCAAGAAGTTATTATTCTTTGCCACCATCCATTTGAGCTTTAATCAGGTCACCAATTGTAGTAGGACCAGAAGCTTCCAGCTCTTGCTTCCGCAACTCTTTTAATGCCGCTTTCTCATCCGCCTCATCTTTTGCCTTAATTGACAAGCTGATTACACGGTTTTTACGGTCAATGCTAATGATTTTAGTATCAAGCTCTTCGCCTTCTTTTAAGACATTAGTCGCATCCTCAACTCGATCACGACTAATTTCAGAAGCTTTCAGAGTACCTTCCACTTCATTAGCTAAGGTGATAACCGCTGCTTTAGCAGTCACTTCTTTAATCACACCTTTTACGATAGAGCCTTTTTCATGCAAGCTTGCATAAGAAGCAAACGGATCTTCTTCAAGCTGCTTGACACCTAAGGAAATACGCTCACGCTCTGGATCGATAGACAGGATAACAGTCTCGATTTCTTCACCTTTCTTGTATTTACGAACGGCTTCTTCACCTGCCTCGCTCCAAGAAATGTCAGACAAGTGCACCAGACCATCAATTGCACCATCAAGACCAATAAAGATACCAAAGTCAGTAATAGACTTGATGTTACCTTTAACTTTGTCACCTTTGTTGTTCTTGGTAGAGAACTCTTCCCATGGGTTAACTTTACATTGCTTGATACCCAAGGAAATACGACGGCGCTCTTCGTCGATGTCTAGTACTTGAACTTCAACTTCATCACCCAATTGAACTACTTTTGATGGGTGGATGTTTTTATTAGTCCAGTCCATTTCAGAAACGTGAACTAAGCCTTCAACACCTTCTTCAAGCTCAACGAAACAGCCGTAGTCAGTTAAGTTAGTTACTCGGCCAGAGGTACGAGCACCTTCTGGGAAGCGATTCTTAACAGCTACCCATGGATCTTCACCCAGCTGCTTAAGGCCAAGCGAAACACGGTTACGATCACGGTCAAACTTCAATACTTTAACCAGAATTTCGTCACCCACATTAACGATTTCGCTAGGATGCTTAATGCGTTTCCAAGCCATATCAGTGATATGTAGTAGGCCATCAACACCACCTAGGTCAACGAAAGCACCATAGTCAGTCAGGTTCTTAACAATACCCTTAACTTCTTGGCCTTCTTGTAGAGACTCAAGTAATGCTTCACGCTCAGCACTGTTTTCTGCTTCTAGTACACTACGACGAGAAACAACAACGTTATTGCGTTTCTGGTCCAGTTTAATCACCTTGAAGTCAAGCTCTTTGCCTTCAAGGTGAGCTGTATCACGAACAGGTCTAACATCAACTAAAGAGCCAGGTAGGAAGGCGCGAATGGTATTAATGTCAACCGTAAAGCCACCTTTAACTTTGCCGTTAATAATACCTTTAACAATATTTTCTGCTTCGTAAGCTGCTTCCAGCTCAGTCCAGGCTTCTGCTCGCTTGGCTTTTTCACGGGATAAACGAGTCTCACCAAATCCATCTTCTACAGTGTCTAAAGCCACTTGGACTTCATCACCAACTTGAATGGCTAACTCACCGCTTTCATTAAAAAACTGCTCTTTAGGAATAACACCTTCAGACTTCAAGCCAGCATGGACTGTTACCCAGTCGCTATCAATATCAACCACGATTCCACTGATGATGGAACCAGGTTTCATGTCTAATTCTTTTAAACTTTCTTCAAATAGTTCGGCAAAGCTTTCGCTCATACTCATTCCTACATAAATCAATTGATAATGTCACCTGTATCTCCCAGAACAAAAAATGGTTAGATAAACTGGATGACAAACCGCATTTCCAGCTAATACGGGGTAATTAAAAATATAAGGCGGTAGTAAGTATCACTGGAATCCTTACTACCGCCCCCGGTAAAGCTATTGTATAAACCTTTACAAGCCTCTAGCTTCCACTTCAGCCATCACTTTTGTTACAACTTCAGTAATGGTTAGCCTAGACGTATCAATTATAATAGCGTCTTCCGCAGGCTTTAATGGAGCAGTTGCTCGCTTCATATCGCGCTCATCCCGAGCACAAATATCTTCTAAAATCTGATCAATGTTAGCACTAAAACCAGATTCTTTCAATTGCCTAAAGCGCCTTTCAGCACGAACCTCTGCTGATGCGGTTAGATAAATTTTTAAGGGCGCCTTGGGAAACACAACTGTCCCCATATCACGCCCATCAGCCACCAACCCAGGAGCTTCAGCAAAAGCCCGTTGACGCTCCAATAATGCTTGTCTAACTTGCGTTAATGCCGCAACTTGGGATGCCAGTAAGCTGATATCTTCTGCACGTATTGCACGCTCTACTCGCTCACCTTCTAGAATAATTTTGGCTGATTCAGTTTCTGTTGCAGCCACAAATTGCACATCTAAATGAGCAGCCAACACTTTTAAGTTATCTTCATCAGCAAGGTCAACCCCATGAATTTGAGCAGCTAATGCAGTTAAGCGATATAAAGAGCCACTATCTAACAAATGCCAGCCAAGCTGATTAGCCAACAATGAAGCCACTGTGCCTTTTCCTGAACCACTGGGCCCGTCGATTGTTATGACTGGCACTTTGGTAAAATACAAATCTGCCATCACTTAGCCTTCAACAGTCAGGTTAAAGCCAGATGCCTGAGCCAACTCAATAAAATTTGGGAATGAAGTAGCCACATTGGCGCAGTCTTTTATCACGATTGCACCTTGAGCAACCAGCCCAGCTACAGCAAAGGCCATTGCTATCCGATGATCGCCTAAACTATCTACTTCACCACCAGTAATTGAACCACCCACAATTTCAATACCATCAGGCAGTGCTGTAGCGTTTACCCCAAGAGCTTGTAAGCCATCAGCCATGGCCTGAATTCGATCACTTTCTTTAACTCTTAGCTCTTCAGCGCCACGTAAGACTGTTTTTCCTTCGGCACAAGCAGCAGCCACAAACAATACGGGAAATTCATCAATCGCAAGTGGCACTTGATCTTGGGGTATTTCAATTCCCTTAAGCTTCGCATGTTTTACTTGAATATCGGCAACGGGCTCGCCACCCACCATCCGTTCATTTTTAAGGGTTAAGTCCGCCCCCATGGCTTTTAAAATATTAATCACACCAATTCGAGTTGGGTTTATTCCAACATGCTCAATCAGCAAATCTGAGTCTGACGTTATGGAAGCAGCTACCATAAAAAACGCTGCTGAAGAAATATCAGAAGGCACTTCAATATCTGCGGCAGACAATTTGCCCCCACCTGTTATACGAATACTGTCACCCACCACCTCTACTGGGTAACCAAAGCCTTGTAGCATACGTTCTGTGTGATCACGAGTCGGTGCAGGTTCAGTCACTTCAGTAATCCCTTCTGCATACATGCCAGCCAATAGTAAGCAGGACTTCACCTGAGCACTGGCCATTGGCATATTATACTTAATACCTTTAAGCTGCTGGCCACCACTGATTTTTAAGGGCGGTGTGCCGCCTGCTTCTGTATCAATCACTGCCCCCATTGATCTGAGAGGATTACCCACTCGCTCCATTGGCCGTTTTGATAAGGACTCATCCCCTGCCAATGTGACATTAAAAGACTGCGCAGCCATTAAACCAGCAAACAACCGCATGGCTGTGCCAGAATTCCCTAAATACAGAGGCCCTGGTGCAGGCTTCAAACCGTGAAGCCCTACACCATCAATTGTCACTTTACCTTGATGAGGACCTTCTATCACTACTCCCATATCACGAAATGCTTGCAAAGTGGCAAGGCTATCTTCGCCTTCTAAAAAACCACTGACTTGAGTTGTTCCCTCAGCCAGTGAGCCCAAAATAATCGAGCGGTGGGAAATAGACTTGTCTCCAGGTACACGGATAGTGCCAGTCAAACAACTAGCAGGCTTTGAACAATAAACGAGACTTTGTTGCTTCATAGGTTCTAGATATGCTTTTCGTGCCAACATTTTAGAAAAGTGTTCCCGAGCGACTTTAGCTCGAGTAAAAACACCTTTCATATATTGGCTGTTTCCTGTTTGAACGGCCACTTTTAATTTTTCAAGGCCGTCAGTGAAATCATTGAGTGCTTGGAGAACAGCTGCTTTATTTGCTACAAAAATATCATGCCACATGGTGGGATCACTGGCGGCAATACGAGTAAAATCTCTGAAGCCACCCGCTGCGTAGCGAAAAATCTCCTGGTTATCTCGCTCAGTAGCCAAGGTATCAACCAGTGAAAACGCTAGCAAATGGGGAAGATGGCTAGTCACAGCCAGCACTTCATCATGGCGCTGAACATCCATTAATAAAACTTCTGCCCCCATTTTTTCCCATAAAGCAGCAATAATTGTCACTGCCTGCTTATCTGAAAAAGCGTGGGGCGTTAGAATTACCTTATGATTTGCAAATAAATCTGCTTTCGCTGCCATCACTCCGCTTTGCTCTGATCCCGCAATAGGATGCCCTGGTATATATTGGGGAAGCAGCTGGCCAAAAACCTGCTCCATAGCAGTTAAGATATTATTTTTAACACTACCCACATCAGTGATTATTTTTCCAGTAAAATCACACCCTTTGATGGCTGTAAAAATACCTTCCATGCTTAAAATAGGTACAGCCAACACAATCAGGTCGGCTTGCGCAACCGCCTCAGACAAATCAAGGTAATAGTCGTCAATAATGTCTTTTACTTTAGCCAGTTTAAGTGCTTGCTCATCACAGTCACAGGCAATCACCCGGCCGCATATTTGATTTGCTTTAACAGCTTTGGCAACCGAGCCACCAATCAGGCCCAAACCAACAATGAGTACAACAGACTCTGATAGTGTTACGGATTTATTCATAAAATAAAGGGATAAAGCCAACGCTTTGGCTGATAACTAAAATTAAACTTACTGCATCGATACAAGAGTCAGCAGAAATAGACTTCAGACAGCAATCACCTGTTTAAGCACCGTTAACAGCCGCTGGTTTTCCTCAGGTAATCCAATACTCACTCTCAAATGATTTGGCATCTGATAATTCGCTACTGGGCGTACGATAACTCCCTCAGCCAACAGCTGTTGATAAATAACCTGGCTTTGTGCTCCCACTTCCACCGCAACAAAATTACCTTTTGATGAAATATAGCTTAAACCCAGCTCAGCAAAACCTGCCTCTAATTGCGCCATACCCTGCTGATTAATAGCAATCGAGTCGACTAAATACTGGTGGTCTGCTAATGCAGCTGCGGCTGCGACAAGCGCCAGGCTGTTTACATTAAATGCCTGACGAAGACGGTTTAAAATGTTAGCAACTGCCGGTGATGAAAGACCATAGCCCACTCTTAGACCAGCTAAACCATAGGCTTTAGAGAAAGTACGGGTAACCACCAAATTAGGGTATAGGCTTAAGTAGTCCAATCCATTTGGGAAGTTAGGGTCGTCAACATACTCTATGTAGGCTTCGTCCAGCACAACAATTACTTGGCTAGGAACCTTGTCTAAAAAAGCCTTAAGCGCTTCTTTACTAAACCAAGTGCCCGTTGGGTTATTAGGATTGGCAACAAAAATCAGCTTGGTTTTTTTCGTCACGGCATTAGCCATAGCGGTTAAGTCATGCCCCCAGTTTACAGCAGGAACAACTACAGGCGTAGCCTCTACTGCTTTGGTAGCATGAGGATAAACCACAAAAGCATACTCAGAAAAAATTACCTCATCACCTGGTCCTGCAAATGCCCGAGCAATAAGCTCCAACACATCATTAGAACCATTACCCAACGTAATTTGCTCTTGTTGAATACCATATTTTTCAGCAAGAGCACGCTTTAAAACAAAGCCATTACCATCTGGGTAACGGCTAAGCTCAGTAGCGGCAGACTCAATTGCAGTTAATACTTTTGGCGACGGACCTAGTGGGTTCTCATTACTGGCCAATTTAATAATATTGGCAGGCTCCAAGCCAAGCTCACGAGCCAATTCATCAATAGGTTTACCTGGCTGGTAGGGGTGAATCGTACGCACCCCTGCTCTGGTTAACACTTCTACATCACATACCATGAATTCACTTCCTTAATTTTTTATTTATAAAACCCCTTTAGGATAAGACCCCAATACCTTCAACTCAGATGCTCGGCGACCTACCTCTACTAATACTTTGCTCACGTCTTCATTATCAATATGTCCAATAAAGTCGATAAAGAAAACATAATTCCACGTGCCGCTGGTTGAGGGACGAGTTTCCACTCGAGTTAAGTCCACATTATGGGTATGGAATGGTTCAAGTAACGCATGAAGCGCTCCAGGCTGGTTACGCATGGCAACTACTATAGAAGTTTTATCATCACCACTGGCAGGCACAGCTTGATTACCAATAATTAAAAATCGAGTTGAGTTGTCTGGGCGATCTTCAATTTTTTCTGAGATTTTTTCTAAACTATATAATTCTGCTGCCATATCACCAGCAATAGCAGCAGAGTGCCACTCCGACTTAATTCGCTTGGCAGCTTCAGCATTACTATTGACAGCTATCCGCTCCGCATGAGGATAATGAGAGTCCAACCATTTACGGCACTGGGCAAATGACTGCGCATGAGAATAAATACGAGAGATTTTGTCTTTTTTCGTTGTATCAGCAATGAGCAAGTGATGATGAATTCTCAACTCAACCTCACCACATATTTGCAAGGGAGAGCCAATAAAGCTATCTAGGGTGTGATTGATCACCCCTTCAGTGGAGTTTTCAACTGGCACTACACCGTAATTCACAGCACCTGCTTCTACCTCACGGAAAACCTCATCAATAGCTGACATTGGAATACTAATTGCCGACTGGCCAAAATGTTTCAAAGCTGCAGCTTGAGTAAAGGTACCTTCAGGGCCTAAATAAGCCACTTTAATTGGTTGCTCCAGCGCCAAACAGGCAGACATAATTTCACGGAACAACCGAGCCATTTCTTCATCATTTAATGGTCCCTGGTTACTATCCATTACACTGCGTAATACTTGAGCTTCCCGTTCTGGCCGATAAAAAAAAGCATCTGCATTAAATGTCTTCTTAACCTTAGCCACTTGCTGAGCACAGTTAGCACGTTCACTAATCAAAGTTAAGATTTTATGATCAATATCATCTATTTTTTCACGCAATGCTTTTAAATTTTTTGCTGATTCTTCAGACATAATGGTTAACCACAACGTTGCTCAAAGTCTTTCATGTACTCAATGAGGGCATCAACAGCCTGCTCAGGAATTGCATTATAAAGGCTAGCGCGCATTCCGCCTACCAACCGGTGGCCTTTTAAGTTTAATAACTGGTTTGCTTCTGCTTCGACTAAAAACTGCTTATCCAGCTTATCATCAGCCAGGGTAAATGGAATATTCATCCAAGAGCGGCAGCTGACGTCTACTGGGTTCTGATAAAAGCTGCTTTGATCAATAAATTGATAAAGCTTTTCTGCTTTACGCTGATTAAGTGCTTCCATTGCAGCCACTCCCCCTTGCTGCTTCAGCCATTTAAATACCAATCCCGCTAAATAAATTGCAAAACTCGGCGGCGTATTTAACATAGACTGTTGCTTGGCCACTTGCTCATAATTCATTATCGAAGGTGTAATAGGCAATGCATTACCAAATAGGGATTTTTTTACAATAATCACTACCAAACCCGCAGGCCCAATATTTTTCTGTGCTCCAGCATAAATTAAACCAAACTGACTAACATCAATGGGTCGAGAAAGAATAGAGGATGACATATCCGCCACTAAAGGTACTTCACCTGTTTCCGGTACCCAGGCAAATTCAACCCCATTAATCGTCTCATTAGGGGTATAGTGGAGGTAAGCTGCTTGTGGGTTAAGTCGCCACTCAGCCATTTCAGGAATTTTGCTGTAGTTATTTTCTTTAGCAGAAGCAACAATATTTACTTCCCCATAACGAGCAGCCTCTTTACTCGCTTTTTGCGACCAAACACCAGTATCTACATAATCCATTTGCTGCTTACTACCCAGCAGATTCATTGGAATTGTCGCAAACTGAGCTGTTGCTCCACCTTGCATGAATAAAACCGCATACTCATCAGGTATTGCCATTAAATCACGCAAGTCTTGCTCAGCTTCTTCGACCACAGTAACAAATTCAGGGCTGCGATGACTCACCTCCATCACTGAAACCCCCCTTCCCTGCCAATCCAACAACTCCTGTTGTGCCTGCGCCAAAACTGCCTCAGGCATCGAGGCTGGACCTGAGCAAAAATTAAAAGCACGGCTCATAAACGTATTACTCCTCAGAAGGTAAACACCCAAGCACTTTATTTAGTTGTTACCCAATTAATGGAGACAGCCATAAAAGCTAAGACGACACTATCCAACGTATAGTTAGGGCAACTCAAAAATAAAGGGCCAGTATTCTGGCCCTTATTCAACTTGCAATTAGCTGCTACTCATCAGCAGGCAAGTCATCTTCAGGACCTGCCGCTTCATCAGTAGCCTCAGTATCCATAACATTATCATCAGCTTCATCATCCTCGGGTACTTCCCCAGGCTCAGCGACTCGCTCAATACCCACCAAGTGCTCATCGCCCGCCAGCTTAATTAAGCGAACACCCTGAGTATTTCGGCTTAATATAGAAATCTCGTCTACTCGGGTTCTCACTAAAGTGCCCTGATCAGAGATCAGCATCATTTCATCACCGTCGTCAACCAAAGTAGCTCCCACTAACGGGCCATTTCGCTCATTGCTTTGCATAGCAATAACCCCCTGACCACCTCTACCATAAACAGGGAAGTCTTCCAGACGGGTACGTTTTCCATAGCCATTTTCACTGGCAGTTAGCACTTGGCCAGTCTCACCAGGAATAATCAATGAAATAACTTGCTGGCCTTCTTGCAGTTTAATACCTCGTACACCTCGGGCCGTTCTGCCCATTGCTCGCACATCTGCTTCTTTAAAGCGAATAGCTTTACCCGCACTACTGAATAACATGGCATCTCTTTCACCATCAGTAATAGCAGCTGCTACTAGATGGTCATCATCATCTAGATCTACTGCAATTAAACCTGAAGAGCGAGGGCGACTAAACTGCTCCAATGGTGTTTTCTTCACAGTACCTTTAGATGTTGCCATAAAGACAAAGTGGCCATCGTTATACTCTTCAACCGGCAGAATCGTTGAAATCCGCTCATCTTCTCCTAACGGCAGAATATTATTGACTGGACGACCACGGGAAGTACGAGTTGCTTGAGGAATTTCATACACTTTCAACCAATAGACCTTTCCTCTGGTTGAGAAGCACAAAATTTGGGTATGGGTGTTAGCAACTAACAAGTGCTCAATAAAATCTTCATCTTTAACCCCACTCGCTGACTTGCCTCGCCCACCTCTCCGTTGAGCTTGGTAAGTATCCAGTGGTGTCGTTTTGGCGTAGCCACCATGAGAAATTGTCACCACCATGTCTTCTTCGGTGATTAAATCCTCAACGGTTAAATCCTGACGAGAACTGGTGATCACAGTCCGACGTTCATCACCATAACTTTCCTTGATCACATCCAGCTCTTCACGAATCACTTCCAATAAGCGCTCAGGACTAGCCAGAATCAAACCAAGCTCAGCAATCTTATCCAGCAACTGCTTGTATTCTTCCAGCAGTTTATCATGCTCAAGCCCCGTCAACTTGTGCAAGCGAAGGTCTAGAATGGCTTGGGCTTGAACAGGTGATAAGTAATAATGGTTATCACGCAAACCATATTGAGCGGGTAGCTCATCAGGACGACAAGAGTCTGCTCCTGCTTTATCCAGCATTGACAGGACTAAACCTGCTTGCCAAGGGGTATTAATTAACTTTTGTTTAGCCTCTGCTGGTGTGGGTGATTCTTTTATTAACTGAATAACAGGGTCAATGTTAGATAATGCAACTGCTTGCCCCTCTAAAATATGACCACGCTCTCTGGCTTTACGCAGTTCATAAACTGTACGACGAGTGACAACTTCACGGCGATGACGAACAAAGGCTTCTAAAATTTCTTTCAGGTTTAGTAGCTTAGGCTGGCCATCAACCAGTGCTACCATATTTATCCCAAATACAGACTCAAGCTGGGTTTGGGCATACAGATTATTTAAGACAACTTCACCTACCTCACCACGACGCAGCTCAATAACGACTCGCATACCGTCTTTATCCGACTCGTCACGAATTTCGGTGATGCCTTCAATTTTTTTCTCTTTAACTAACTCGGCTATACGCTCAATCAGTCGAGCTTTATTTAATTGGTAAGGAATTTCAGTGATGATAATGGTTTGTTTATTTTTCTTTTCATCAACTTCAATATCAGCTTTAGCCCGTACATAAATTCGGCCCCGACCAGTGCGGTAAGCCTGTAAAATACCTGCACGGCCATTAATGGTTGCTGCCGTAGGGAAGTCTGGGCCAGGAACATACTCCATTAAACCATCAATATCTAACTCTGGATTTTCTATCAATGCTAAGCAGGCATTAACCACTTCATTGAGGTTATGGGGTGGAATATTGGTCGCCATGCCTACAGCGATACCTGACGAACCATTAACTAATAGATTAGGAATCCGAGTAGGCATCACGACTGGAATCTGCTCAGAGCCGTCATAGTTTGGCACAAAGTCAACGGTTTCTTTTTCAAGATCCGCCATGATGTCATGGGAAATCTTTTCCATGCGAATTTCGGTATAACGCATGGCTGCTGCCGAGTCACCATCAACGGAACCAAAGTTCCCTTGCCCATCGACCAAGGTATAACGCATTGAAAAAGGTTGCGCTAACCGGACAATAGTGTCGTATACAGCAGAGTCACCATGAGGGTGGTATTTACCAATGACATCACCCACCACCCGAGCAGATTTTTTATACGGTTTGTTCCAGTCATTGCTTAGCTCGCTCATGGCAAATAACACACGGCGATGAACCGGCTTCAAGCCATCCCGAACATCTGGTAAGGCACGCCCCACAATTACACTCATCGCATAATCCAAATAGGACTGCTTCAGTTCATCTTCGATATTGACTGGAAGGACTTCTTTGGCAATTTCACCCATTATGGAATACGTTCCTTAATTTTGAGTACAAGCTAAAAGCCAACTGCGCCTGTAACGACATAAGGATCAGGCATCGGCACTGTTTAGAAATAAGGTTAAAAAGTCTTGGCTTGATAAATGACAAAACGGTTTTTCAACAATAAGAAATGGACGCCAAGTATACCTCAAATCATAGCCGCTGTATATTCAATAGCAGCGGGCTAACTCTATGATTTGCAGACTTTTTATCGTTTCTTCAGAAGTGACTGGCCAGTAATAATTTTAAACAGCACACGCCTCAAACAGATTTTTCAATTTTTCCGCTGTCGGATTAGCTACAATACCTCGTTCAGTCACAATAAAGTCCACCAATTCAGCTGGGGTAATATCAAAAACTGGGTTATTGACAGCCACGTTATCAGGCGCCAACTGCCGTTCAGCTAAATAACATAACTCAGTTGCTTCCCGATGTTCCAATGGAATATCACTACCACTCGCCATGGATAAGTCACACGTTGACAGTGGAGCAACCACCATCAACTTAGCCTGATGATAACGAGCCAACACAGCTAAACTGTAGGTACCAATTTTATTAGCCACATCCCCATTGGCCGTTATCCGATCAGCTCCCACTATTACCCAGCTTACCTTTTCAGTTTTGATTAGATGTGCAGCCGCACCATCAACATTAAGCTGGAAAGGAATGTCTGCCTGCTGCAACTCCCAACAAGTGAGCCGAGAACCTTGCAGCCAAGGGCGAGTTTCATCCACAAACAGTTGACTAATCAGCCCTTGCTGATAAGCACGACAAATCACCCCTAATGCTGTACCACTTCCTCCTGTAGCCAGCCGACCAGTATTACAATGAGTCAGGATATTACAAGGTGCATTAGACTGGGCTATTAATTCAGCGCCATAGGCAGCCATTTGCTGGTTAGCCACGATTTCCTGCTGAAAAATCTCGTTTGCCTCTGCTAACAAACACTCATCTAATTGACCTTCCTGGTGATGAATAACCCGCTTTTTCATTCGCTTAACGGCCCAATGCAAATTAACAGCAGTTGGCCGGGCTTGAGCCAGTGAGTCTAAAGTGTTTAATAATTCAGCTGTATCATGTTGTTTGGCAGCTAGCACTGCCCCATACGCTGCGGTAATCCCAATAGCAGGTGCTCCTCTGACGACCATTAGCTTAATAGCATCAATGACATCCGCTACCTGATAGCATAAAAAATATTGTTGCTGGACAGGCAGTTTACGCTGATCCAATAGTTGTAAATGGTCTCCACACCACTTAATGACTTCGTACACAAACGCTCCTTCTTTTAATGGTCATTTTGGGATAAACAGTACAGAACCAACCCGTTTTTATTAATTACCCACCTAACCTCGAAAAGTATTTAACATTCGTTATATACTCGCCAAATAACTTTAAGGAAAGGTAATAAGTGATTTATGTCTGAGTCAACTCAACAGGTCGATACCCTCATTCATGCTGGCTGGGTCATTCCAGTCAATGCTAGCCAAGATATTCTTGAAGATCACTCAGTGGCCATTACCAACGGTAAAATCACCGCCATTATGCCAACCGCTGAAGCCAAGCAGCAGCTACAAGCCAAGCATAACTATGATTTAACTGCTCATGCAGTCATCCCAGGACTAATCAATGCCCATGGTCATGCTGCCATGACCTTGTTCAGGGGTAAGGCTGATGACCTAGCATTAATGACCTGGCTCAACGACCACATTTGGCCTGCTGAGGCAGCTTGTGTGTGTGATGATTTTGTTCGTGATGGCACCAAACTGGCAATTGCTGAAATGCTACGCTGTGGCACTACCACGTACAGTGACATGTACTTCTTTCCTGATACAGCAGCACAAGTAGCCATTGATGCCAATATCCGTGCACAAATTACTTTCCCTATCATGGACTTCCCCACCAGCTGGGCACAAAACCATGATGAGTACTTCAATAAAGGGCTTGCCGTTTACAAGCAGTTTAAACAAGCCGAACTGGTAGATATTGCTTTTGGTCCCCATGCCCCCTATACCGTATCCGATGCACCAATCGAAAAGATTGCGCAACTCTCTGCAGACATGAATGCAATGGTGCAAATGCATATTCATGAAACGGCTCATGAGGTAGAAGAAGGCATCAAACTTCATGGTAAGCGCCCAATGCAGCGCCTTGCCGATTTAGGGTTACTCAGTTCAAGACTACAGTGTGTGCATATGACCCAGATTGATGACAGTGATATTGCGCTGCTGCAGCAATATGGCAGTCATATTGTTCACTGTCCTGAATCTAATTTAAAACTGGCCAGTGGCTTTAGCCCCATTGATAAATTACGAAAAGCGGGTGTTAATGTCGCCTTAGGTACCGATGGTGCTGCCAGTAATAACGACCTGGATATGATCGGTGAAATGCGTACCGCCGCGATTCTAGCCAAGGCTGTACACCAGGATGCAGAAGCGGTATCAGCTTACGAAGCACTGAAAATGGCTACTCTCAATGGCGCCAAGGCATTAGGTATTGATGATACTACTGGTAGTTTGGAGCCAGGTAAGGCAGCGGATATTGCAGCCGTTCGTTTAGACGACTTAGAAAACCTACCTTTGTATAACCCAGTTTCGCAACTTGTTTATACTGCTAGTAGTCGCCAAGTCTCTCATGTATGGGTCAATGGCAAACTTGTACTTGATAACAGAGAGCTTACTACCCTGGATATCGATGAAATCAAGCAGCTGGTCGCTGACTGGAAATCCCGCATTCTCTCTGCTCAAGCCTAACTTAACCAAACTAAGACTGTATCTATGGCCACTGAACACACCAATGTCGACCCTCAAGAAATTGCTAAATTTGAAGCACTGGCCCATCGCTGGTGGGACAAGTCCAGCGAGTTTAAGCCGTTACATGACATAAACCCATTACGTCTTAGCTTTATAGAGCAATTTGTTAACCTAGCAGAGCAAAAAGTCGTCGATATTGGCTGCGGTGGTGGTATTTTATCTGAAGCAATGGCCCTGCGTGGTGCACAGGTAACGGGAATTGATATGGGGGAAGAGCCCTTAACCGTAGCCAAACTCCATGGGCTAGAGTCTGGGGTAAAAGTTGACTACCAGCAAATAACGGCTGAAGGCTTAGCGGCCCAACAGCCTGACACTTTTGATATAGTGACCTGCATGGAAATGCTTGAGCATGTTCCTCACCCCATCTCAGTGATAGAAGCATGTAGCCAATTGGTTAAGCCAGGCGGCCACTTGTTTTTCTCGACCATAAATCGTAACCCCAAAGCCTATGCTTTAGCGGTGATTGGCGCCGAGTACATTCTCAAGATGCTACCAAAAGGTACTCACGACTATGATAAATTTATTAAGCCTTCTGAGTTAGCTGGCTGGGCAAGACAGTGTGGGTTAACAGTCAGTCATATTAAAGGAATGGCCTACAACCCCATTACTAAAGTTTTTAAATTAAGTGATGATGTGGATGTCAACTATTTAGTCCATGTCACCAAAGACCAACATTAAGTCTTTTCGTTATATAAGCATAGGGTGTTAATTAGGGGAGAGTTTTCTATGCCATACCCACTCACTGCAATACTTTTTGATCTTGATGGCACCCTGGTAGATACTGCCCCTGATTTTGTGCAGCCCATTAATCAGTTAAGAGCACAGGGGGGCTTACCAGCGCTTACCGAACAGGCTATCCGCAACGAAGTATCTAATGGTGCAAAAGCACTGGTACAGCTAGCCCTTTCGCTTAGAGAAGACCATCCTGAATTTACTCAAGCAAGAAGCGAGTTACTTGAGCTGTATTACCAAACCATTGGGAAAAAAGCTCAGTTGTTTCCTGGCATTTCCAAGCTGCTTGATACCCTTGAACAAAAATCCATCCCCTGGGGCGTGGTAACAAATAAACCTTGGTATCTCACGGAGCGACTATTGGAAAATATGGCGCTGTCATCCCGAACCAGTGTCACGATTTGCCCCGAGCATGTAAAAAATACCAAACCAGACCCAGAGCCATTATTATTAGCCTGCCACAAGCTAAAGGTTGATCCATATCACGTAGTGTATGTGGGAGACCATCAAAGAGACATTACTGCTGGCAACTCCGCCGGTATGCTGACAGTAGCCGCCAGCTATGGCTATGTAACAGCAGACCATGACATTGCCCAATGGCAAGCTGATCACGCCATTAGCAGTGCCGATTTGCTGCTAACTTGGCTGGAAGAACTTAACTGGCAACGAACAACCCAAGAGCCCTAACGAAATATATGTTTGACTATCAAGCACCTGAAAACCTGTTAAAAGACCGTATTATTTTAGTCACTGGTGCCGGCGATGGCATTGGTAAGGCTGCTGCCATTAGCTTTGCTAAACACGGTGCAACCGTTATTTTACTAGGCCGTACGACCAAGAAGTTGGAAGAAGTTTACGATCAGATTGAAGCCTCAAGTGGCCCTCAGCCTGCTATTTACCCCATGAATCTTGAAGGTGCCAGCCCTAAAGACTACGATGACTTAGCCAGCACCATCGAAAAAGAGTTTGGCCGATTGGATGGCCTGCTGCACAATGCCAGTTTACTGGGTAACCTAAGCCCCCTTAGCCAGTATGATATTGAAACTTGGTATAAAGTCATGCAGGTTAATTTGAATGCGCCCTTTTTAATGACTCAAGCGTTACTGCCTTTACTACACAAGTCTTCAGATGCTTCTGTTGTTTTCACCTCCTCTTCAGTGGGTCGAAAAGGCAGAGCACACTGGGGGGCCTATGCTATTTCTAAATTTGCTACCGAAGGTATGATGCAGACACTGGCCGATGAAGAAGAAGGTATTGGTCCTGTCCGTGTCAACACCATCAACCCTGGAGCCACACGGACCCATATGCGTGCTCAGGCTTACCCAGCCGAAAACCCCGAACAGTTACCAGCTCCAGAAGAGATTATGAATGTCTATCTGTATTTGCTCGGCTCAGACAGTCAAAAAGTGACCGGTCAGGCATTTGACGCTCAATAACCTCTTCCTGTAACCACTAGTTTAGCCCCCTGATATCACTTGCTTTTAATCTTCAGCGGGGTTAATACATTATTACTTTCTTTATTAGATTGATTAATAATGGACTATGGCTCAACAAAATAGTAGAGAATACTCTTAATAGGGTGTCACAAGAGGTAGCGACTGAGGCAACTATTTGCCTTAGTTATGCCAAAAGATTGGCAAGGCCGATAATTTCAATATTTTTTCCAGCCACAGAATTGACACCAGTCAAAATATTCCTCTTCTCAACCTAACAACCGTTTTAGGTACTTAGTACAAGTTCTTGTTTTTACGTTATTTATCAAAAGTATAGGGCGCTTGGCACAGTTATCGCACAGACTTCAACATAACATCAAAAGGAAACAAGCTTTACACAAAGGGTTCGCGAATGCAGTCAATGCCAGCAGCAGATAAGCCAAATAGCAGCAACATCAAGTTAATCACTCCCCTACCAACTAAAGGGAAACACCCAAACTCTACTGAAAGCCAGCTTCTACTCAAAATCAGGCTCATGAATCGACTGCAAAACAGCCTTGAGGTTGAACGGGTGCTTACCGTTTTTTTCCATGAGATTCAAACCCATGTCACCATTCATGGACTTAACTACATTCACAAAGAACTGAATATCAATGTATCAGTAGGTGAGCAAAGTCATCACAGTTGTAACTATCGACTGATTACTGACAATGAAGCTGTTGGCGAGATTACATTCCGCCGCCAACAGCGATTTCAAGAGGAGGAGCTCGCTCATATTGAGTCATTACTAGGCTGCTTGGTTTACCCTTTGCGTAATGCCCTTCAGTATCAACTTGCCGTTACCACTGCGTTAAAAGATGCATTAACCGGGGCTGGTAACCGAATTGCCTTTGATAATGCCATTAAGCGGGAGCTAAATATCTGCCGCCGTGAAAAGCAGCCTTTATCATTACTAATGATTGATATTGACCACTTTAAAAATATCAATGATAGCTATGGCCACCCGGCTGGTGATTATATTTTGAAAAAAACCGTTGACTGCCTTCAATACTCATTAAGAAATATTGATATGACCTTTCGGTTTGGTGGAGAAGAGTTTGTCGTTTTGCTTTCCAAAACAGACCTTATCAATGCAGAACTCGTTGCTGAACGGTTACGGCAAAATATTGCAGCGATGCAGTGCCATTACGACGGCCAGTCTATTCCCGTCACTATTAGTATTGGCACTGCGATGTTTGGCGAGGGAGACAGTATTTTCTGCTTGCTAGAACGTGCTGATAAAGCACTCTACCAAGCAAAAAATCAAGGCAGAAATAAAGTCTGTGCTATTGCCTAAGGGATAAGGCCCAGTCTATTTTTAGTAAAAGGTGCTTAGCGCTTATGAGTAGTTTTATGCTTAGCTTTAGGCTTTGTATCTTTTTTATTATTAGGTCGCCCTTCTGGCTTTAGGCGTTTCCGCTGTAGTCGTTTACCTTGCTCTTGCTGTTTTGGGTTGAGTGGTGTCACCGGTTTTGGTGATAACCCAACTGCATCAGCTAGTTTATCTACTGCCTGTTGATCTAAAGACTCCCAACGCCCCAACCGCAAATTACTTGGCATAATGACAGAACCATAACGCACCCGCTTTAGCCGACTCACTTGTAGCCCTTGAGATTCCCATAAGCGACGAACTTCGCGGTTTCTACCTTCCATAATCACAACATGGAACCAGTGGTTGATGCCTTCCCCCCCAGAGTCAACAATATCTGTAAACCGGGCAAACCCATCTTCCAGCTCAACCCCATTAAATAGCTGTGTGGTTGTCTCTTGAGTGACTTCCCCCATGACTCGTACTGCATATTCGCGCTCAACTTGATGAGACGGATGCATCAATCGATTAGCTAACTCTCCATCCGTTGTAAACAACAACAAACCTGAGGTATTAATATCCAGCCGGCCAATCGCAATCCAGCGCTCACCTTTAAGTGGAGGTAAACGATCAAATACTGTAGGACGACCTTCCGGATCATGTCGCGAACAAACCACACCTTCAGGCTTGTTATACATTAATACCCGTCGCAAGCCCGCTTGCTCAGACAATATTTTCACCTGCTGGCCATCCAGCTTCACATCATCCTTGGTTGATATCCGTTGGCCCAGCTCAGCTAGCACACCATTTACTGTTATACGCTGCTCAGCTATCCATTTTTCAATTTGTCGGCGTGAGCCAACACCTGCTCTGGATAAAGCTTTTTGGATACGCTCAGATTGGGTTGTATCAGTGGTCATCAAGGTAATTCTTAAGTTAACTTAGGAGTCTTGGGAATCAGAAGAGCGAGTAGCTAGCGACTCATCTGACGGAGTATGGTCAGTTTCAGTCTCATCCTGAAATATAGAGGGAATAACCGTGTCTGCCGAGCTTGTCAGTAGCTCAGTTGCCAACACATCTGCCGCCATATGATCAGCAGGTTCTGAATCTGTACTAGTGATAGTTGTAACAACTTCAGCTGTACCACTATCTTCCTCTTCATCAGCCATGAAAGTTGCTTGCTCTACTAGATCAGTATCTTGCGATAACTGGGTTGCACTATCATTATCAGTGCTATTACTTGCATTAGTCGTGTTGTTACTCGTTTGAATATCATTGAATTCATCAGCATCAGGCTCAACAACCAGCTCTTCCCTCTCCTGCTCATCCATTGCTTCTAGCTCACTGGCAATTGCTTCTAGCTCACTGACAACTGGTTCTGGGGAGTCAGCAGACACATCATCAAACAGCGAGGTCAACCCAGCTAACTCAGCATCTTCGATTACATCGGCTGCAATAGTGTCCACAGTTACATCATCACCAGCTTGCACATCACTATTGATAGCAAGCTCATCTTTATTTGTGGCTGGCTCATCACTGCTTGAATCGGTAACAGCAATGTCTGCAACCTCTGCTGCTTCATACTCTTCTTGTGGTATACCTGCCTGGATCAGCGATGTATCATCCGTTTCAGTGTCTTCAGCAGTTTCAATCTGTTCAGCATCAACAGGAGAAAGAGCCGTATCTTCTGCTTCTTTTGAGGCTTCTTCTTCAGGGTCTGATTGCTGCTTTTCTTCTAGAGCAGCCAGTTCTTCTGGCTCAAGCTTAGCTGGATCAATAAAGTCTTCTGGTAGATCTTTTTGCATTTCCTCAATTTCTTGGAAAAGCGCTTCTTCATCTACCTCTTCAGACTCTGCTTCTAACGATTCAGCTCCAGCTTCAGCTGGCGAATCAGTTGAGCTTAAAGTGTCGGAAATCACACTAGTAACAGCCTCGTCACCTTCTTCAAGCGCCAATTCTTGATTGGCTTTTTCAATATCCTGTAACTCAGAAAGTGGGGGTAGCTCGTCTAAATTGGTTAAGCTAAAGTAATCTAGAAACTGTCGTGTAGTCGCATACATCGCAGGTCTGCCAGGCACATCACGATAACCCACAATACGCACCCACTCTCGCTCCAATAGCGTTTTCATTATAGAAGAGCTAACACTGACCCCTCGAATTTCTTCAATTTCCGCACGAGTCACTGGCTGTCGATAAGCAACCAGAGCCAATGTTTCTAGTAAAGCACGGGTATATCGCTGAGGTTTTTCTTCCCACAGCTTACCTACCCAAGGTGCCATTTCCTGACGTATCTGAAAACGATAGCCACTGGCCACTTCCTTTAATTCAAAGCCCCGTCCGTCACAAGCAGCAGCAATATCAATCAGTGCCTGCTGAATTTCTTCTTTGCTTGGCCCAGCTTCTTCAGGAAACAACTGTCGCATTTGTTCCAGGTTTAATGGCTTATTAGAAGCTAACAAAGCAGCTTCAATAATATTGGCTAATTTAATCGCTGGTTGTTCCGTCATCATGAACTGCCTTCGCTTTAACATGAATGGGAGCAAATGGCTCGGTTTGGACAATTTCTACAAGTGACTCTTTGATTAGCTCCATAACCGCTAAAAATGTCACTACTACCCCTAGCCTGCCTTCTTCAACTTTGAACAAGGAAACAAAGGGTGTAAATGAGTCTGCTGATAACATACTCAATACTTGGGTCATTCGCTCTCGAGTTGAGAGGGCTTCTTGCTCTATTTGGTGATTTTCCGATAGTTCTGCCCGCTTTAGTACACCAGACAATGCAAGCAGTATTTCTTTAAGGTCAACATCTGGATGCTGCTTTTCGGCCACAATGGTTGGTGGTGAAGCAGACACTGGATAATAATCTCGACCTTCTCTTGGTAAGTTATCTAAGTCTTCAGCTGCTTTTTTAAACCGTTCGTACTCTAATAAACGACGAATTAATTCTGCACGAGGATCTGCTTCCTCTTCCTCCTCTACGGTTTCAGTGCGGGGCAATAGCATTCTGGACTTAATTTCAGCCAGCATTGCTGCCATCACAAGATATTCTGCTGCCAACTCAAACTGGACTGCCTTCATTAACTCCACATAGTCCATGTACTGCCGGGTAATATCTGCCACACAGATTTCCAATACATCCATGTTCTGCCGTTTAATGAGGTATAACAATAAATCCAGGGGACCTTCAAATGCCTCCAAGAAAACTTCTAGGGCATCAGGTGGAATATACAAGTCCTGTGGTATTTCAGTAACAGGCTTACCTTGTATAACCGCAAAAGGCAGCTCTTGTTGTTGATTGTGCTGACGAAACCGGCGCTTAACGCCTTCCTGATCTGTTGTGTCAGTATCAACAACCGCTTCAGCCTGCTCTGCTGCAACCACTGTTTCATCTGCATCAACAACAGCAACCAATTCGTCTACTGTTTCATCAGCTGTAGAAAGATCAACCTGTTTATTCATCAGACGGTTCTACTATCAAACAACCAAACCCAAACGACCAAACCATTAAAGTATTGTAGAGGTAAAACGTTGAGCATTTTATCAGCTAAGCAACCCAATCTTTTCATATGCAGTGCAGCTAAGGGCTTTCAAACAAACTAAGCAGCTGAGGGCTTTTAAATTATGCAGCTGAGGGCTCCTTAAAAGGCGATGGATCACCCTTGCCTTCACGCAATATCTCAGGCACATCATCCAGCATTGAGATAACAGTTGTTGCCTCCATACCACAGTAACCACCATCAATAATTAAGTCGACTTGTTGCTCCAGCATTTGCCGCATTTCATAGGGGTCGATCATTGGCTCTTTGTCACCAGGTAAAATCATGGTAACACTCATCATAGGTGAGCCTAAGGCTTCCAATAATGCTTGAGTGACTAGACAGTCTGGCACTCGTAAACCAATGGTACGACGTTTAGGGTGTAAGAAACGCCTGGGTACTTCTCTGGTCGCCTGTAAAATAAACGTGTAAGCACCTGGCGTATAAGTTTTAAGCAACCGATATACTGAATTATCAACTTTAGCGTAAGTAGAGATCTCAGCTAAATCACGACACATCAAGGTAAAGTTATGCCGTGCATCGATTTGCCTTATACGACGGATGCGGTCAATGGCTTTTTTTTCACCAATATGACAGCCAATTGCATAAGCGGAATCTGTAGGGTAAATCACGACCCCACCCTCACTAATAATATCGGCTGCTTGATTGATAAGGCGCTGTTGTGGATTTTCTGGATGAATTTGAAAAAATTGACTCACAAAACACCTGCTTGGGTTAATTGTCATCTCGACAAGGAATGTGCGAATGCCCTAAATATATCATTAATCTAGCAGTAAACCTATTATTTATCCTTCAGGAAGTGTCAACAGAACCGCATCTTTTCCAGCACCCAATTTTCCCACAGTGGTTTACATTGCTTAGGTAAAGGTGGTGCACCGCCTAGCTCAATCCATCGATTAAATGGGCCATGAAAATCACTGGCAACTGAAGCCAGCAACTCAAACTGGCAGGATAACTCTGCTAAAAAATGGGTTGCATCTTGAGACTGCCCCGCCAGGGCAACTTCTATCCCTTCTCCCCCTGCCACTTTGAATGCTTTAATTAATGCTCTTAACTTGGTATTAGTCATTTTGTATTTTAGTGGATGAGCCAATATCGCCACGCCCTTCATAGAGGTAATCCACTCAACCACTTGAGCTAATGAAGGCCACTGGCTTTTGACATCTCCTACTTTTCCTGCCCCTAAGTAACGATTAAATGCTGTCGCCATATCGGGTACATAGCCTTCACTCACCAAATACTTAGCAAAATGAGGGCGGCCTATTTGCACCTCAGCGGTTGGTAAGCCAGACAGGCTTTGAGCAACAGCAAGCGCACCTTCCAGGGTATTAGCAAAACCTCGCTTAGCCAGCTTAGTCGCTATTTTCTCTGCACGCTGCTGCCTGGCCTGACGTTGTTGGTCCAGATAGCCTGCCAATAATGTATCATCCAACGAAAAACCCAACCCAACTACATGAATGGTCACCCCCGACCAAACGGCCGATAACTCAATACCCGGTATTAAATAAAGCTGCAAGAGTGCCGCTTGCCCTTTTAAGTGTTGGTAACCTGCCACAGTATCGTGATCAGTTAATGACAACACTTCTACTTTTTGCTCAATTGCTCTTTGTACCAGCGCTAAAGGGGATAAAACGCCATCTGATGCGGTAGAGTGACAATGTAAATCGATTTTCAATCAAATTTCCTTACTGCTTTGTGGCTTGCTTGCAAATAAACCTGCTTATCTATTGCTAATTATCCTATTCTTATGCAATAAGGGAAACTACCTGCTCAGTCGAAAATCGTATATCATAGCCTTCATCTAAAAGCGGACAAAATTTAGCCTATTATGAAATTTTTCTTTGACCTGTTACCCGTCATTGCCTTCTTTGGTGTTTATAAGTATACCGGCGATATCCTGACTGCCACAGCCACTATTATCGTAACCACAGTTTTTCAAATGGCCTATACCTGGCTGAAGCATAAAAAGATTGAGAAAATCCATGTCATTTCAATGGTGCTAGTGGTCTTCTTAGGTGGCCTGACATTACTGTTTGAAGATAAAGCGTTTATTCAATGGAAACCAACTATCCTTTATTGGGTTCTCGCTGCCGCGCTCCTCATAAGCCATTTTGTTACCCATAAAAATCTTACTCAGCGAGCCCTAGAAGGAATGCTCAAAACCTCCAACATTATAATGACGGATGTGCCGGCAAAAATGTGGGAAAAGTTAAACTGGTTTACCTGTAGCTTCCTGTTTTTTATTGGCATCCTGAACCTTTATATTGCCTATCAATTTTCTGAAGACACCTGGGTGAACTTTAAACTATTTGGCTTAACCGCTTTAACCATGGTTTATATGGTTGGAGTAGTCATGTCTCTTTCCCGCTATATGAGTGAGCCCGAGAAAAACAGCCAGTCAATCAGCCAGCAAACTAAAGATTAGCGTTTATCACTATTAAGGATTTTTATGCTGTTTGCGATTACCTGTCAGGACGTACCTGATAGCTTAGCCAAGCGCCAGTCTGCACGCCCAGACCATTTAGCTCGTTTAGACACTCTACAGCAACAAGGCCGTCTAGTTCTGGCAGGCCCTTTCCCTGCCATTGATAATAACGACCCTGGCTCTGCTGGCTTCACTGGTAGTTTAATTGTGGCAGAATTTGCCTCCCTGGCAGATGCTGAAGCCTGGGCCAGTAAAGACCCTTATCTTGCTGCCGGGGTATATGAGCATGTTACTGTTAAGCCCTTTAAGCAGGTATTTCCTAAGTAAGCCTCTACCGGTCGATATGACCGAGGCCCTGGTCAGGGGCAATAATGTCCCTGACTCTTCGCTTCAGTGCCTTTGCTTCAGGAAATCCTCCGTCTTTTACTCGCTCCCAAACCAGCTGACCTGCCACCTGAACTTTAAACACTCCCCCAGAACCTGGTATTAATGCTACTTCACCCAAGTCAGTGCCAAACGTATTTAGCAGCTCTTGGGCTAACCAAGCAGAGCGCAACAACCATTGGCATTGAGTACAATATTCAATGGTGATTCTTGGTTTATCCATTGTTTTATTCCTGAACCGTTACACTTGTTAATCATGGTATCGATAGTGACAGCCACTTTTTCGAACTTGCAGTATGACCAAAGATCACTACAATTGGCCATCATTTCGCTGTAGAAAAAGATGATGAAAGACTTCCTTGTAAACCCAGCCATCGATCAATATTGCTTTGATCAAACAACTCCAGAACCCCCTTTATTACAAGAGCTTATTGATGCAACCAATGAGCAGATGGGCTACCCGGTGAAATTATCTGGTCGGATAATTGGTCGACTGCTCAAACTTATCACTCAATTAAGCCAAACCAAAACCGTGCTAGAAATTGGTATGTTTACTGGCTATTCGGCTCTGTCGATTGCCGAAGCCTTGCCAGAAGACGGCAAAGTTATTTGTTGTGAAACGAACCCAAGAGCCATTGAATTTGCTCAATCATTTTTTGATCGCAGCCCCCATGGTCATAAAATAGAAGTGCGTTTTGGCAAAGCCCTGGATACCATTAATACCCTACGAGATTTGCAATTTGATATGGTATTTGTGGATGCAGATAAAAAGAATTACTTCAATTACCTTAAGGCTACTTTTCCTCTAGTACGATCAGGGGGATTATTTGTCATTGATAACGCCCTTTGGCAAGGTAATGTACTTAACCCAAACGATGAGCGTGATCAGGCTATCGTTGAGCTCAACCAGCATATTGCCACCAATCCGCAGTTAGAAAATGTGTTTCTCAGTGTTCGAGATGGCGTCAATTTAGTCAGAAAAAATAGCTAATATGCCATTGCTAGCTATCGCCATTAGAGGCTTGGCTAATGTGCATTCCAACCAACCGTGCCACTAAAATCGTGAGAAAAAACTGGCCAGTAATCGCTTCCATTGCAGCAATTGACTGCACAGGCCTGGCCAGCGGTACCATATCGCCATATCCCAACGTGGTCAGAGTCACATAGCTAAAATAAATAAATTGGCTTAAATCGTGGGCGCTCTGATAACCAATACCGCCAAATGCATCTACTATCAATAAGTCAAGTAAAGCATAAACAAATGCCCACATAATCCCCAGTAACAAGTAAATACTCATTGCCCCATAAATAATATTTCGAGTTACAACGGAAGCACTAAAAATAATCTTGATTAACTCAAAAATCACATAAAGGAAAAACACTACGTTAGTTGCATTATCCACAATAGCTAAGGCAGGAGCCCCACTGATGATGGATAACCATGTCGAGAGTGCCGTAGGAATTGCTAATACCAAGCATATAATCAATGCTTTCTTGTTGTGGCTGAATATATATACCGAAGCAATCAGTAAGATACTAAAACTGCCTTTCAACAAAATATTTTGGGTAATTAGCTTGGGTATGAATGGATACACAATACCCACAAAAATCAGACAGATAAATAAACTGGCAAAACTATAACGAGGAAAATTAATCATAAATTAAATCTAGTTTACGCAACTTTTCAGGACATTGTTCATCATTTTAGAAACAAGCCTAGTGTCTGATACGGAATAAAAAACCTTATTAATTACCACTTTGCGTAGTGATCCTCCACAAACCCCAACATATTATTAATGGCTATTTTTTCACCTCCCACTGTTTCCAAATAACCATTAAAACACCCAAAGAGTTGATGAAAGTTAGAAGCCATCAACCATAAATTAAGACACTCCGCATGTTTGCCCAGCGGCCTAAACGTTAAGTCAACCTTGCCATCATAAGATTGAAGGCGCCAGGGCTGAAATAAATCCTGTTTTTGATAATGAAAGGCAACTGTATCCACTTTATGCAACTGACCATTCAGCCAAAAGCAGTTTTCTGTAAAGCCGGTTTCATTGACACCACAAGACACATTAAGCCCAATTAGCTGGCCATCATTTGTACGGCCTGATAAGCACCCCCAATTCCAAAACGTTTCACGGCGCATGTAGCCACTGGAATAATCATGATGAGCGCAAGCACCGAGTCCAGCTAAGTCAAATGTTCCCCACTGACATTCAATTGTGCCTTCAACTGGTATTCCTGCGGCCTTTTGAGCATAGACCCAACCATTCACACCCGCTTTAGTGCAAATACGCATAGGGGTAAAACTGTCGTGTTCACAATAATGGCAATCAATTGTTAACCCATGTTTTGGTAAGGAAACCTGTAAATACCGACTTTTAGGTTGAGACTGATTGATCATATCAATCCGCTGCTTACCCTGTGCGAAGGTTGTATTGCCTGCATCAGGGCTCGCAGCAAACTGACAGGCATGGGCAAAAGGCGACTTTAATGAGTAAGCCAACATTTCACCCGTTTGTGGTCGATACAAATAGCAAAAAGCTACACCCACCAATTTAGTATCAGCAATAGCACAGCCTAAAATTAGCTCGCTTGAAATGACCCCAAAATACTGAAACTGATTAAAGCCAAACCATTGCTGCCAACGATTAGCCGGCCTGCCAAAGGGTGTTAATAGCTGAAAGTCATAGACATTTATATTGCTAATAGGGTGATCAAAAATGCCAAATAAGGGTTCACCATTAGACTGAATAAGCCGTTGTGCTGTCATATATTGTTATTATTTATCTGGCGGAGTAATGTAGACAGTATTCTATGCTAGAAATTATGCTTAAAGAAAGCCTGCTTTAGGAACACACGATTATGTGGCGCTGGGTTTATATTGTAGTTGGACATTTAGCTGTAGGGCTTGGTGTTGTGGGCATTTTTTTACCCCTATTACCTACTACTCCTTTTTTGCTACTTGCAGCAGGTTGCTATGCAAAAGGCTCAGACAAGTTTCACCAATGGCTTATCAACCACCCACAGTTAGGTAATTATATTCGTTATTATCTTTCTGGTGAGGGTATGCCTGCCAAGGCTAAAGCCTACACATTACTATTACTTTGGCCTTGTATGCTATTTAGCTGCTGGCTAGTCAATAACTGGCTATTAAAGGGGTTATTACTAATTATCGCCTGTTGCGTCAGTTATTATATTGTAGTTAAGGTGCCCACATTAAAAGTTAAGCCCTACTCCACAGTATCATCTCAACAAGCAGATTAACTTATTGTCAAACGCGTTAGCAATGACCACTTTTAAATACCTAGCCTTTTAGGAAAATAGTTCTTCAACTAAAGGCTGAAGTTGATCCCACCCCATGTAACCATTCACCAAGATATGCCATTGCTGCTGGTCGAAGTAAAGTAGTGTAGGAAAGCCCTGAATACCTAAATTATAAGCTAAATCAAAATCCTGCTGAGTCAGCTCCTTAATTTCATCTGCAAAAAATGCATCCATAAATCTATCCACAGGCAACTGCGCTTTAATAGCTGCCTGTTTAATCCCATGGGGAGTAGTGATATCCAGCTGATCCACATAAAAACTTCGTTGTAGTGCCTCAACTAATATTTTCAATTGATCAGGAAACTGCTGCCTTGCTGCCACCACGGCTCTACAGGCTGGCTCTGTATCGTAGACAAACCCCTCTGGAAGCGCGCCTGCAAAGTTAAATGGTTGCCCCGTTGCCTGGGCCACATGCTGCCAGTGATCAAGAATATATTGCTTTAGCGGTGGAGTAAGTGGCTGACACTGCCCTGCTCGCAACCCACCTACTCGATAATTAAGCTGCCCTCTTCCCTCAAGACTGGTAGACAGCTTGTTAATGACAGGAGAAAAACCCCAGCACCAAGAGCACATGGGGTCAAATAGATAGGTGATGTCCATTAGCAAATACAGCTAATCCTTCATTTTTAAGCCCACTGGGTGAGGCTGGTTACGTTGCTTGGCTAGTTCAATTTGTTTTTGTCGAGACTCTGCTCGTTGCCGAGTTTTTGCATCCTGAGAGTCAAAACAGTGGGGACAAGACACACCTTCTTTATACCGCTCAGACTGCTTATCTTGGTCAGAAATCGGCATTCGGCAGCCAAAGCACATATCATAGCTGCCCTTATTTAGCTGATGATCCACCGTTACTCGGTTATCAAACACAAAGCACTCACCTTGCCATTTCGTTTCTGTGGCAGGCACTTCTTCCAAGTATTTCAAAATGCCACCTTCTAGGTGATACACTTCGTCAAAGCCCTGTTCTTTTAATAGCGCGGTAGACTTCTCGCAACGAATACCGCCAGTACAAAACATAGCTACTTTTTTATGCTTGGCTGGATCAAGCTGTTGCGCCACATAATCAGGAAACTCTCGAAAGCTTTCAGTTTTTGGGTTGATTGCACCTTCAAAAGTCCCTACCTGATATTCATAATCATTGCGGGTATCAACCAGTAGCACATCTGGATCACTGATCAACTGATTCCACTCTGCGGGTTTGACATAAGTGCCAACCACATGGTTAGGATCAATACCAGGCACGCCCATGGTCACAATTTCTTTTTTCAGTTTTACTTTGGTGCGATAGAAAGGCTGCTTGATATCGTAGGATTCTTTATGCGTTAAGCCTGCCAATGGTTCATGAGAGTTTAAATAATTTAATAGTTGATCAACCCCTTCTCGGCTACCTGCAACTGTACCATTAATTCCTTCAGCAGCTAATAGCAAGGTGCCTTTCACCTCAAGAGCAAGCATTTTGTCCAATAAAGGCTGACGCATCGCCTCAAAATCGGGTAAGCGAGTAAATTTATAAAGGGCGGCAATAACAAACTGAGACATCTTAATTCCTCTACCTTGGCAGATCGCAAATCTGCTGGCACAACCAAATTGATTAAAACGTCTTATTTTAGAGATTTAGTCACAGCAAGACCAGTTTTAGAGAGAGTTCACTTAAATTAAAGAGGTTTGCTCAGGCTCGTCTAGCGTCGACTCCCCTTTATCAACAGCTGTTTGTAGGGAAATAACCCGTGGCCAGCGTCCACTGTCATGAGTGGACTGGGGATGGGGTTCAGTCACCACATAGACTCGCTGGAAGCTACCATCAGTGGCCAATAGTCCTTGGATAATTTCATGGTTGTTTAATGGAAACCAGCGACTTTGTTCAGTCTCATCTTTTTCCATAAAGGAGGTGACAACAATTTTGACTGGCCTAGGGGTAAATTGTTGCCAAGCACCACGCTGGATAGACTCTAACCTGGCCCAACCGCCTTGAGGTGTATTGCCTGGCTGATTTTCTCGCCTGCCCCAAGGGACCATGGTAATACTGCCATCTTTTTGCAGTACTGGTAGCTTGGCCTTAGGGTTAGGGAAAAATACTCGGAAACGTTCGTTGTTTTGAACAAACTCTGCACCGCCACACATAGGAATAACAGCTTATCTTTTATTGGCGCAATTAGGGGAGTCAGGTGCCGACTCAGCCTGTTTTTTCCACTCATCTGGTGTATAAGTGTGCAGTGCTAACGCATGAATTTTATGTTGCACTTCTTCTGCTAATAAGCAATAAATCAACTGATGCCTTTTTACGGGCATTTTCCCAGCGAAGTCTGCCGATACAACTACAACTTTAAAATGTGACTCAGACCCTGGAGGCACATTATGCATATGGCTTTCATTGATAACAGCTAAGTAGGCAGGATTTAAAGCTTTAGTCAATTTTTGTTCAATTTCAGTTTGTACACTCATCACCTGTCTCCCATGCTTAACCAACTAGGTTAATCTTAACCTGAAACCAGCCAAGCGGAAAGGCAAGTACAGGTGAAAGACATTGCTAATGATTTAAAAAAGGGAAGGCAGCCAATGCACAGACTAAAACAAAAAACAGGCAAGGTGGTAGGTTACATAAAACCTGACAAAACTAAGTAGCCACCACTCTTGCCTTAAAAGCTCTACGCAAATAGAGCATTCCTTACGTCTGTCTAGCCTCAAACGTTCAGATCTTAGCGACCTGATTTTTGGCCAGCAGCCTGAGCTACTCGCCAAAACTGTAAAAAACTGTATGCTTAACGGTGATTGTTAATATCCTTACGAATTAGCAGGCCTACACCAACAAAAAAGCCAATCATCAAACCAATTGTAATCAGCGAAGCTAAAACTGTTTCATCGATATACATCGCTTACCTCCTGTTGGCTATTGCCTCTAAACGCAAAACTACAGTAACAGTTACTCAACTCGCTTTTATTGATTAAAATCAATCAGTCCAGGCTAATAGCGGGTTAACCACTGGTTTTTATTGACTCAAAGCAAATTATTCCGCTTCGTAGCACTTAATAAAGAGTTTAAAAAAGTTTGAGGAAAGCAAAACACAGCAACCAAACAGCAGCCAGCCCAGATCAAGCTTATACAGCACTATTAGATAGGATAGATGATTACAAATAGGCCAAGTAAGCTTTCAGGTAATCCTTGGTTAGGGTGAATTTGGATTGTTCCTTAACAAACTAATTGGATACAATACAGCTCCTATGGACAAACACACTGTATTTTTATACAGTAACAACCATAATAGCTAGCTAAACATCCCGCTAGATTAAACAAGCTTTAAACCACAGGTCTTATAAAAGTACTTAACCTTAATGTACTCAAACTTAGACCTACATTAATTTGGTCCATGCAAGAGGTGAGCGAATGGCCGTTATACCCATGTGGAAATGCGATAGGGACGGTAGTATGTTCTCAGATAAAAAAGCCGCCGAAGAACATGATAAGATGCTTGAACTGGCAGCAAATATCACCATGCTGCTAGAACAAACCTATGACAATATCGACGAAAAAATTGCCGAAGACATTGGTTTATTATTCGCCAAACATAAAGAAACCCTGGCAAAAGCTATTAAAGGTAAGCCTGAACTAGTACTAGAGATTGGCAAAGAGTCTGCAGCAGATCAATCGGCTGATGAAGATTCTAGCGAATAATTAACCATATTTATACTAGCCTACTTCCCCAGTAGGCTATTTCCCCCCCACTACTAAAAATCTCTGCCGAAAATAAGGCAAATCGACTATTGTTATTCAAAATATATTCGCTACCATATCGCCTTTTTCTGAGGTAGATAGGCGTACAGAATGACGACATTTGTTCCAGGACAACGTTGGATTAGTGATACAGAAACAGAGCTAGGCCTAGGCACTGTTTTATCCTTGGATCAACGAATGGTCACATTACTGTTTCCCTCCAATGGGCAAACTCGACTTTATGCGGTAAAAAACTCTCCGCTTACCCGCATTCGCTTTGTTGCTGGGGATATCATCGAAAGCCATGAAGGCTGGAGCATGGTAGTCACCGATTCAGTAGAAGAAGATGGGCATATTACTTACCAAGGCAAACTAGCTAATGGAGAATCAACAGAACTGCCTGAGTCTTGCCTAGGCAACTTTATTCAATTTCAAAAACCCAAAGAGCGCTTACTAGCAGGGCAAGTTGATCAAAATAACCACTTTAGTCTGCGTTATAAAACCTGGGAGCAAACCCGTAACCTCTATCAATCTCCATTGTTAGGCTTGTGTGGTGCTCGTACTAGTCTAATTCCTCACCAACTACATATCGCTGATGAAGTGGGTAAACGCCAGGCACCTCGTGTCTTATTAGCAGACGAGGTAGGCCTAGGTAAAACCATTGAAGCGGGTTTGATCATGTATCAACAGTTGCTCAGTGGTCGTGCTCAGCGGGTGTTGATTGTGGTCCCTGAAAGCCTGCTGCATCAATGGCTAGTCGAAATGTTAAGGCGCTTTAACTTGCACTTTAGCTTGTTTGATCGTGAGCGACTAGTACAAGCAAAAGCCGCAGATACTGGGAACCCCTTCGAAAGTGAACAACTGGTACTCATCAGTCTAAATGAGCTAACTCAAGCTCAGCACCTTGACGACGCACTGGCCGCTGAGTGGGATTTATTAGTAGTAGATGAGGCTCACCACCTAAGCTGGACACCTGAAGCAGCAAGCGAGGAATATTCAGCTATTGAGCAGCTGGCACAAAAAACAGCCGGTGTTTTATTACTAACAGCCACCCCTGAGCAGTGTGGTCATAGCAGCCACTTTGCCCACTTACGATTGCTGGACCCAGATAAATTTCACTCCTTGTCAGACTTTGAAAACCAGTCGCAACAATTTCAAGCTGTAGCTGAAATGGCTGAGGAGCTAATTGATAGTGAGGTTTTATCTGAGCCAACAATCAGCCGACTGACTAGCTATTTAGGAGACGAAGCCAGCCAGCTAGCTTTTATTATCAATAGTGATCAAGCGGATGACATTAAGCAGCAAGCCAAACAACAACTGTTATCTCATCTACTAGATCGCCACGGCACCAGCCGGGTACTTTATCGAAATACTCGATCAGCCGTATCTGGCTTTCCTGGCCGTGTGATGCAGGCTTATCCTCAAGCCTTACCAGAACTTTACCAGCTTGCTCTAGAAAATGGTGGTCACCCTTATGCAGGTTTATTTCCTGAGCGCACTTATGAAAAAGAAATTCTGGTTGAAGATAAAGACCCATGGTGGCGCTTTGACCCCAGAGTAGACTGGCTCATCAACCTATTAAAGCTACTGAAAAGCCAGAAAGTGTTAATTATTTGCGCCCATGCCGAAACCTGTATGGAGCTAGATGAGGCACTACGGGTTCGCTCTGGTATTGCCAGCTCGATTTTTCATGAAGGTATGAGCATTATTGAGCGAGACCGTGCTGCCGCTTATTTTGCTGATGAAGAATACGGTTGCCAGACTTTAATTTGCTCTGAAATCGGTAGTGAAGGTCGTAATTTTCAGTTTGCCCATCACTTAGTATTGTTTGATTTACCTGCACTGCCTGATTTACTTGAGCAACGCATCGGCCGTCTAGACCGGATTGGCCAGACTGAAACAATTAAAGTTCACGTGCCGTATTTTGAAAACTCATCACAAACTGTTTTATTTCGGTGGTATCACCACAGCCTTAACGCTTTTGAACAAATTTGTACCACTGGCGATAGTGTTTACCAGCAATTAAAACCTTCTTTAGAGGCTTTATTAACCACATCAGTTAATGAACAACAGGATATTGATGCTTTTATTGATGAAGCCAAAACACTCAATCAACAGCTGCGATCTAACCTGCAAGCTGGGCGTGACCGCTTGCTGGAATTACACTCACAAGGCCTTAATGACACCAGCGAATTAATTGATGCTATTCAATCTGCCAATGAAACCAAACCACTGAAAAAGTATTTAGATGCTTTATTTGACTGTTTTGGCATTGATTCCGAAGATCACTCGGAGCATGCCATTATTGTTCGCCCTGGAGAACAAATGTTATTACCCAGTTTCCCAGGGCTACCAGAAGATGGAGCTACTATGACTTTTTCTCGTGAGCAGGCATTAAGTCGCGAGGACATGCAGTTTTTAACCTGGGAACATCCCCTGGTTCGTTATGGCATGGAACAAATGCTAGATACTGAATTAGGTAATACGGCGGTTGCTTTATTAAAAAATAAAGCATTAAACCCAGGCACTATGCTGGTAGAAGCCATTTTTATCGTTGAAGCCCCTGTTCAACAGCAGCCTCAATTAAAGCGGTTAATGGTACCTGCTAGTATCCGTACGTTAATTGACCCTCAAGGAAATAACCTAGCAGATAAAGTTGCCTTTGAAACCCTGGATGCTCAATTACACCCTATCAAGAAAAAAACTGCCAGAAAACTGATCAAGGCACAATCAGAGCCTATTTCTGAAACCTTAAAAATTGCTGAAGACAAGGCTAATGAACAGGTAACAGCCATTGTGCAAACCGCTACTGAGCAATTACTGGCTAAATTAGGAGAGGAAATCAATCGACTGGAAGCGCTACAAAAAGTCAATCCGAATATTCGCGAAACAGAAATTGAGCAGTGGCGTGCTTTAGCAGCTCAAGGGGTAACAGCCTTGCAGCAGGCTAATTTAAGATTAGACAGCATTCGAATTATGTTTGCAGGATAACCTCTATTAACTGGACTTTCTCTGGAGCTGCTGTAAATAAGCTTAGTGTCTGATATGGAATAACAAGGTATTCTTCCTCCATTTTTGAAGAGCCATCCTTGGCTCTTCAAAACTAAAGCGACAATCCAGCCAGCACCCTTTATTTCAATTAGTGGTGCTGTCGTTAATCATGCAGTTGCTGATTAACCCATGTCGCCGCGACAGAATACCCTGCTACTCCATATTCATTAGCTTTTATGACAACCTATTTATAAAACTTAATAGATTTTAGCCTCCCCTTCAGGTCGAGTTTTAAAGCGTCTATGCAACCACATATACTGATCCGGCCGTTTCCGAATTTCCATTTCAATTAGCTTGTTGACTGTCACTGCATCCGCTTCTTCATCGTCAGTAGGGAAATTTTCCAACGGTGGTAATACCTGCACATGATAGCCTTTTCCATCTTCTCGACGATGTTGAACAAAAGGCACAACTTTCGCCTTACCTAATTTTGCAAATTTAGCGGTTGCTGTCACGGTTGCAGCAGTCACCCCAAAAAATGGCACAAAAATACTTTGCTTGGGGCCATAATCCTGGTCAGGGGCATACCATACGGTTCTACCTTGCCGTAAGGCTTTCAGCATGGTTCGTACTTCCTTGCGCGGAATTGTTTGTGATGAGGGATGGTAATTTTCCCTACCTTGACGCTGAATATAATCAAACACAGGGTTTTTATGTTTACGATACATACCATCAATCGGCATTTCCCTACCTAATAATGCAGCACCAATTTCCAGTGTTGAAAAATGCATGGCTAATAATAGAGTTCCCTTACCTTCCTGTTGCTGTAAATGCTCCAGACCATCAATTGTTGATAATTTAGCCAGCCGCCATTTAGGCCACCACCAAGCCATCCCTACTTCCAGTAAACTCATTCCCATTGAAACAAAGTTATTTTTGAGCATTTGCTCCTGTTCATCTGAGGTAAGCTCAGGAAAACACAGAGCGATGTTCGTTTTTGCAATATGTTTCCGACGACCAGCCAAACAATACATCAATTTACCAATGGCTCGGCCTAACCACATTAAACATGAATAAGGTAACCAACTGATTAGCCAGGCTATACCTAGCCACAACCAGGTCAGCCAGTATTTTGGGTTGAGGAATTTCGCTTTAAAGCGATTGGGTTCCAGCATACCTTTAACTACCAACTCCAGAAAGCCCCGACAATGCAGTGCTACAACCCACTATTCAGGGCGCACATAACATTGACTAATGGCTCCTTATTTAATTTCAAATCCACACAGACATCCAAAAAGTGCTATCTTTTAAATGTCTATATCATAATTAAAAGCGCGCCATTGTACGCAATTTACCCCATTGATCATAGAGGGGCTTATCTAACGAGTATGTATTGACTTGTGTCCTAATAACTATGTGAGCATTCCGATGTTTTCAGATTGCTCGCTCACAATATTAGTTTTTCTATTTGTGAATGTCCGAGTATTATCGTTTAACCTATGAGCTTATAAAGCAGCCAACGCAGCAACGACTATGACAACCAATGCAAATTTTGCTTCAAAGGAAGACAGCTGTTTTCAATTAAAAACCTGTCGCGTCAACCTGACTTCAATTGACTTATACCGGTACCAGCCAGAAAAGTTTGTTACAGCACTCTCTGAAAAAGTAGAGCAAGCACCCAATTTTTTTAAGCAAACACCTGTAATTATTAATTTAGCAAAGTGCATTAATAACCATAATTTGGATCTGCTAGAACTAAGGCAACAGTGCGCAAACCATGGACTACAAGTGGTGGCTTTTCGTTCTGATAATATTTATATTCGCCAGGCTGCTAGCAGCGCAGGGTTAGCCTGGCTCCCTGAAGAAAAAGCAACAGCGGCACAACATTCATTAAATCATCATCAAACTGACAACGTAACAGCACATACTTCAACTCGTTCCACAACAACTGAAGCCTGCACAAAAGGAACTTTGCAGCCTGAACTACCCTCAAAGCAACAAGTAGCAACCAAGTTCATTACTCATCCAGTGCGTTCTGGACAACAGTTATTAGCACCAGAAGGTGATTTGGTAGTCGTTGCACCAGTCAGTGCTGGTGCTGAATTATTGGCCGCCGGCCATATTCATGTATATGGACCATTACGTGGCCGTGCCTTAGCAGGTATTAATGGCAATCACGAGGCACGTATTTTTTGTCAGCGCTTTGAACCTGAGTTAATAGCCATTGCCGGCTGTTATCAAGTCGATAATGGTATTGCTAGAGATCAGTGGCAACAGCCAGTACAAGTCGTATTGTCAAATGAAGAGTTGCAAATTATCGCACTCTGAATCAGAGTGTGCTAATTAATAATTAAGAATCGCTTAATAAATCAGCAATAGAATTTTTAAGGGTCCTATTTTGGCAACAATTATTGTGGTGACCTCCGGGAAAGGAGGTGTTGGTAAGACAACAACAAGTGCTGCCTTTGCCACTGGCCTCGCGCTAAAAGGGCATAAGACAGTTGTCATCGACTTTGACATTGGTTTACGCAACCTGGATTTAGTGATGGGCTGCGAACGACGAGTGGTGTACGACTTTGTTAATGTCATTAATAAAGAAGCAACTATTCACCAAACCTTGATTAAAGATAAGCGGGTTGAAAATTTACATATTCTACCTGCCTCTCAAACGCGCGATAAAGACGCCCTGACAATGGAAGGGGTTGAAGCCGTATTGAGCGAACTGAGAAAAGAGTTTGATTATATTGTGTGTGATTCCCCAGCAGGGATCGAAAAAGGCGCACAAATGTCACTGTATTTTGCAGACGAGGCATTAATCGTTACCAACCCAGAAGTCTCGTCAGTGCGTGACTCCGATCGAATTCTAGGTATTCTTCACAGTAAATCCAAACGAGCTGAAGAAAATAAAGAGCCAATAAAAGAGCATTTATTACTTACCCGCTATGACCCAGACCGAGTTAATCGTGGCGAAATGCTGAGTGTGGCCGATGTTGAAGATATCTTGGCCATCCCTCTACTTGGCGTTATACCTGAATCGAAAGCGGTACTTAAAGCTTCTAACCAAGGGGTTCCGGTAATCCATGACCTCGAAAGTGATGCAGGCCAAGCATATAATGATGCAGTTTGCCGTTTTAAAGGTGAAGATTTACCCCACCGTTTCTTAGAGGTACAACGTAAAAGCCTGCTAAAAAGGATGTTTGGAGGCTAATAATGATGAGCTTGCTGGAAATGTTTAGACAAAAAAAGCAACCGAGTGCCAGTGTTGCTAAAGAGCGTTTACAAATCATCGTGGCTCATGAAAGGGCCACACGTGATGGCCCTGATTATTTACCTAAATTACAGCAGGATATTTTAGCTGTAGTCAGAAAATATATAGAGATCGAAAATGACCAAGTAACCGTAAGTGTAGATAACGCCGACAACTGCTCAATCCTAGAACTCAATGTCACCCTTCCTGGCTAGCCGCTTTTACGGCTAGTCATTCTTCCTTTCTTGTTAAAATTTTTCCTTATCACTACAATTTGCCCCCCCATGAACAGTGCTGTTATTTGAGGCTCAAATTCTTCTATGCAGTATCTCAACTGTATTTATTATGATGATGATCTAGCGGTTTTCGATAAGCCCGCCAAGTTACTGTCTGTACCTAGCAATCGCCCTGAGCTGAATGATAGTCTTGCTGCTCGTGTTGCCCGAGTCTTCCCTACAGCTAGGATTGTTCACCGGCTTGACTGGCAAACCTCTGGCTTAATTGTAATGGCAATGCATTTAGACAGCCTGCGCCACCTCAGTAAACAATTTGAAACGCGCGTGGTTGATAAAACCTATCAAGCCGTCGTCGCAGGCAAGTTACCCCAGCCTCAAGGCCGAATTACGTTGCCACTTTGTGTTGACTGGCCTAACCGCCCCAAGCAGCGTATTGATTATCGCATGGGCCGCAACGCTGACACACGCTGGAAAGTCCTGGAATATGATGGTCAGAAAAGTAGGGTAGAATTAAAACCAGTAACCGGTCGCTCTCATCAGCTGCGATTACACCTTAAAGCACTAGGCACTCCTATTTTGGGAGATGAATGGTATGCTCCTGCTAGTATTCATGCACAATCATCTCGGATGCTACTGCACGCTCACATTCTAAAACTCTACCACCCCAAGACCAATGCACCACTGGAGTTTGCCTCCCCTATTCCATTTTGAGGCTGTCATTCAGGATTCTTGATATACTCGGCTAGATCACAACATAATCCTCACTGTGTACCGGTAAAACAAAGCAAATGATGTCACTTGAAGCCTTTAACCAAAACCTGCTTAGCTTTTTAGCTCAATCACCAACCCCCTTTCATGCAACTGCTGAGATGGCAAACGCACTCAAAGCCACAGGCTTTAACCAGCTGTTTGAAAATGAAACCTGGCAGCTCAAGCCACAGCAGGGTTATTTTGTTACGCGCAACGACTCATCAATCATTGCCTTTACCACAGGCAGCGAAAACTACACCCAGCAAGGTTTTCGCATGGTCGGTGCTCACACCGACAGCCCCTGCCTAAAGGTCATGCCCAATGCAGAACGTTATCAGCAAGGCTACTTCCAGTTAGGTTTAGAAGTTTATGGTGGCGTGCTATTAGCCCCCTGGTTTGATCGAGACTTATCTCTGGCAGGGCGAGTAAGCTACACCAGCAAATCCGGCAAGTTGAAGAGCAAGTTGATCAATTTTGAAAAGCCAATTGGGATCATCCCCAGCCTGGCTATTCATCTTGATCGCGAGGCAAATAACAACCGCTCCATCAATCCCCAAAAGGACATACCGGTTATTCTTGGCCAACTACCAAAGGATAAAACTAACGTTCGTCAACTATTGTTAGAGCAGCTCCACCAACAAGGAGCTGAGGATGCAGCTAAGGTACTTGACTATGACATGGTCTGCTATGACACCCAGCTGCCTGGCTATATTGGTCTTAATCAAGAGTTTATCGCCAGTGCCCGCTTAGACAACTTGCTCAGTTGCTATACCGGCATGGCAGCATTGCTTACTGCCTATCAACAAGACCAACAACAACCTATGTTGCTAGTGTGCAATGATCATGAAGAAGTAGGCAGTTTGTCTGCTTGCGGTGCCAACGGTCCATTTTTAAAGTCAACATTAGAGCGTATCGTTAGCACAGGTGAACCCCTGACCGTTTGCCTGGAAAACAGCTTAATGATTTCCGCTGATAATGCTCATGGTATTCACCCCAACTATGCAGACAAACATGAAAGTAACCATGGCCCTAAGCTCAATGAAGGACCTGTTATTAAGGTGAATGCTAATCAACGTTATGCCACCACTAGCGAAACCAGTGCACTATTTCGCTGGGTATGCGATGAGGTCAATGTGCCTGTGCAAACATTTGTGTCACGAGCCGATATGGCCTGTGGTAGCACTATAGGTCCAATTACCGCCGGTGAAGTAGGCGTTAGAACTTTAGATGTTGGGGCACCCACTTTTGCTATGCACTCTATTCGAGAGCTGGCCGGGTCACAAGATGCTTACGCACTTTGTAAAGCGCTTAGCTACTTTATGCAGCTACAACAGTTGCCTCACCAGTAAGAGAATGCTGCATCAGGGTATTCTTTACATCACTCTAAAGACCACTTATGGTCTTTAGAGCTTTGGCTGAGTCTAGCCAGCACTCTTTCTTTTATATTATTAGAATTGCTGCCGTTTGCCTTACAGTAGTTGGCTCGCCTTAACAACTGCTTCAGGGCACCCTATCACTCTATACTTTCCAACTTTCTCGACAGCCCCTATGAAATAATCGCACAAGTGAAAGTACCCAGTAATCCACTGTCAAAGCACCTTACATTTTTCAAACCATGCTCATGGGATTCAAAAAAGCTGACTACCCCTCAATAAATTAAGAAAAACTTCACACTTAGCTCGTTAAATTACGTATAGATACGGATTATTCGTTGATCAATTGTTGCTAGACTAATCCTGTCAGAAACAAGGAAGCGCTAGAAAGTAAGGGGTATAGAACAAATTACCGAAGAAACTGCGCTTTATTATTGGAGCTTTAGCTATGCCTAGAACACAAAAAAACAGCTTTGCCGATCATATCGCTTGTCAACGTTTTAGCAAGAAGGCAGAGAAGCCAGTTAACGCCATTGTAAACCCGCTCCTCAAATCTCAGTTTATTACTACTAAACGCTCTGACCAAGACTGTAGCTTCGTATTAGGTTATAACTAAACCGAATTATTATTAGGTGGTAGTTTATTAAAATTACTGCCTATCTTCAAAACCCTGTCTTTCTTCAATCATTTCTCCATCCAACTTACGCTAAACTTTACCCTAAGCCACTCCTGTGGTACTAACTTATCTTGAATCACAACGTCAGTGGAACTTAGTTTGCAAGACTATTCTCAAACTCTTGTAACAGCAGTAAACCTAGCGTTTCAAGATAACATGAAAAGGTACCTTAAATAAGTTAGGTGCCCATAATTAGCTGAGTTGCATCCAATGGTATTAAAATTTGACAAAGGGGCTTTTGTCCGCCCTGTTGTTTCTATCCTGGCAGTATGGCTCTCCCTGTCTGCTCAAGCCCAAACAAGCAGTACAAATGAAGACCTCCCTCTGCTTAAGCCAACCCGAGAACAAAAAATTGCAGCAGTCACTGCGGTGCGCAATCTGCGTAACCACTATGAGCAAATACCGTTAAATGATGTGACATCAGAAAAAATCTATAACCGTTACCTAGAGAGGCTCGACCCCAACCGTCTCTACTTTTTAAAACAAGATATTGATAAGTTTAATCAGTATCGCTACAAGTTTGACAATCAACTGAAAACAGGCAATATCAAACCGGCCTTTGAAATCTACAACGTCTATCAACAGCGCATCCGCGAATATTTAAAATATAAAATTGACTTTATTCAGTCTGACCTGAAAACGCTAGACTTTAACAAAAACGAAACCATTGAGGTCGATCGAGAACATGCTCCCTGGCCAAAAGACATACAGGCCCAGCAAGATTTATGGCGAAAGTTCCTTAAAGATCAGGTATTACGGCTTAAACTAAGCGGTGAGTCGACTACTGAAATCGGCAAAAAATTGGCTAAGCGCTATCAAAACCAGCTTCATCGTTTAAACCAAAGCAATAACGAAGACGCCTTTTCAGAGTTCCTTAATGCGTTTACCCAAATTTACGACCCCCATACCCAATACCTATCTCCGACAAAAGCAGAAAACTTTAATATCAACATGAGCCTTTCTTTAGAGGGGATTGGCGCACTGTTAGAGCAAGATGAACGCTATACCAAAGTTGTCAGATTAATTGCCAAAGGTCCTGCTGAAAAAGCGGGTCAGCTCCAACCCGCTGATAAGATTGTTGGTGTTGGCCAAGGCAAAAAAGGAGATATGGTTGATGTTGTTGGCTGGCGGCTTGATGATGTAGTGAAGCTTATTCGCGGCCCGAAAAAAACCGTGGTTCGCCTGGAAGTCATTCCCTCTAGCGAAGCAGGTGATAAAACCAAAACGTACAGCATCATTCGTGACAAAGTGAAGTTGGAAGAGCAAGCAGCACAGAAACAGATTATTGAACTAAAGCACAACGGCTCTCCTTTAAAAGTAGGTGTTATTCAAGTACCTGCTTTTTACATTGACTTTAAAGCCGCTCAACAGGGTGATCCAAACTACAAAAGCACCACCCGTGATGTAAGAAAGCTAATCAAAGAGCTTGAAAATGAAGGCGTTGATGGTCTTGTCATCGACTTGCGCAATAATGGTGGTGGCTCACTCCAAGAAGCTAATGAGTTAACAGGCCTGTTCATCCCCAGCGGCCCAACTGTTTTAGTTAAAAATCATTTAGGCCGGGTGACACCCAAGGTAGATAGTGACAATCAGGTTGCATACAAAGGCCCCATGGCTGTGCTGGTTAACCGCCTAAGTGCCTCTGCATCTGAAATTTTTGCTGGCGCCATGCAGGATTATCAGCGAGCAATAGTCATCGGTGGTCGCACCTTTGGTAAAGGCACGGTTCAAGCAATCCAACCTATTAACCATGGCGAGCTGAAGCTGACCTTAGCTAAGTTTTATCGCGTATCCGGTGAAAGCACCCAAAATCAGGGCGTTATCCCTGATATTCAATTTCCTGCTCTTTATGATGTAGATAAAGTTGGGGAAAGCTCATTACCTGACGCTCTTCCTTGGGATCGAATCAAACCAGGCAAGTATGCAACCTACCAGGAAATTACCCCTTATCTTAACCAGCTTGAAAGAAGCTACCGAGTACGAACCAAAAATAATCCTGACTTTATTTATTATTCTGACTACCTGAAGCTACAAAAGGACATTCAGCAAATCACTGTACTGTCTTTAAACGAAAAACAGCGCAAAACCAATAATGAGCTCATTGATGAAAAGCGTCTAAATATAGAAAACAAGCGTCGTAAAGCCAAAGGTGAAAAACCCTATGCTTCACTGGAAGAGCTTGAAAACAAAGAGAAAAAGCTTGCCCGAAGTAATAAGCAAGTACCCGTTGAGGATGATCCATTATTGGCAGAAACAGGCAATATTCTGGCAGACTATATCAATATCCAGCACCGCCTTGCTGCAACAACTAATAATTAACGCATTTACACAACAGCCCACAACAAATAAAGCCTGGCCCTTACATGATAAGAGCCAGGCTTTATTTTAAATCACCTCAGCTAACCGTAAATCCTGCAAATTAATACCCAAACTAACATCTTCTTTTAAGCGCACTAGCTGGTGGAATAAACTCAGTTGCGCCTGACTACTCTTTAACAACGAAATAATTTTATGCTGATTAGCACTATTTTGACCAACGCCTTGCACTTCTAAAGGCTTATTAATCATGGTATTTATCGAGTCATAGTCATTTAACAACTGCTTTGCGGTTTTAGGTCCTACTCCTTTAATCCCTGGAATATGATTTGTGCTATCCCCTACCAGCGTCCAATAATCAATAAGCTGTTCCACACGAATACCATACTTTTCCCTTACATATTGCGCATCACGGTTTTGCTTAGCAAAATGGTCACGAACAATGACAGATGACGATATTAGCTGACAAAAAAGCTTGTCCGTAGATAACACTGTTACTTTTTTTACCAGTCTTTTAGCCTTACTAGTAATAGATGCGATAACATCATCAGCTTCATAATGATCGAGCTGAAAGCTGTTAATTCCATGCTCAGCAAACAATTGAACAAAGCGAGGTAGATTTTCTACAAGCGGCTGAGGTGCCTCTGCTCGATTGGCTTTATAGTCTGGATAAAGCTGCTTCCGCCAATTAGGGCCTTTCCCTTCCAAAACTACCAACGCGTGAGTAGGCTGAGAATCTCTTAAAGCCCGTCTTAGCGATTGAGCAACCAACTGCAAACTTTGCTCTATATCAGGTTGCACAGCATAAACCCGCCGAATCAGGTTTAAACCATCGATCAAAAGCAGATTTATTGGTTTCAATAGCATTCTCTTCTATATTTCAAAACTGGTTTGATCTTATCAGAGAAATATACGAGTGGAAAAAATCATGGGGTCTTGAGTGATGGCGGAGCGGACGGGACTCGAACCCGCGACCCCCGGCGTGACAGGCCGGTATTCTAACCAACTGAACTACCGCTCCAAACTAGAACATTCTGATTTTATTTTCGCTGACCGGGATATCCACAATCAACTAAATAATAATGGTGGGCAGAGAGGGGTTCGAACCCCCGACCCTCGCCTTGTAAGGGCGATGCTCTCCCAGCTGAGCTATCTGCCCACCGCGTCAGAACGGGGCGCATTATAAGCAACCTTTTGCTAAGGATGCAAGCCTTTTTCTTTATAAACAATTAAAGCGCTCTTTCATTGCACAAAATAAGATAAGGACTTTTTGAAAGCCAGGATTGAAGGCAAGTACAATGGATAGACTTAAGTAAGTGATCAGCCACAGACAAAACCAGACACTCACCTCTTTTAAGACCATCGCAAAAGGGCGTTGAAAATAAGTCTAGTGTGAGGGGGTAGGAGAAAAAAGAGATAACAGGGTATGGCATGGTAGTCTATAGCCAAAATCAAAAGCATGGCTCTCAATCCCAACAGCGAATTGAACACTATAAAGGCGAACCAAATGCTGAAAGCACTCTATCGTGACTAGGAAGAAATAGAGAAAATATAGTTACCTAAGTAATTAATGTCTTGAATATATACGAGAGGAATTTAATAGTTGGCGGAGCGGACGGGACTCGAACCCGCGACCCCCGGCGTGACAGGCCGGTATTCTAACCAACTGAACTACCGCTCCAAACTAGAACATTCTGATTATTATTTACACTAATCCGCTTTTCGCAGACATATAAATAAATGGTGGGCAGAGAGGGGTTCGAACCCCCGACCCTCGCCTTGTAAGGGCGATGCTCTCCCAGCTGAGCTATCTGCCCACCGCGTCAGAACGAGGCGAATTATAAGAGTCCTTTTACACCAAATGCAACCGTTATTTTAATTTTTTCTTGTCGAGCATTTTTCAACCAACAAATCGATAGATTTTTAGCATCACGGTTACTTTTACTTTTAACACTGGTCTTGCCTAGGCGGTTTTTTATCTCTTTGTTAAGATAGCCCCCCCCTCCAATATTGATCGAGCTTATAATGTGGTTTAAAAATCTATTTATTTATCGGCTGTCTGATGACTTTTCAATTGATGACTCCAAACTAGAGTCTCTTCTTGAGCAAGGTTGCTTTAAGCCCTGCGGAAAAATGCAACCTTTCAGCCTTGGTTGGGTAGCTCCACTAGGAAAGCAAAGTGATCAACTAGCCCATATTAGCCAGGGTAATTATTTATTTTCACTAAAAAAAGAAGAACGATTACTTCCTTCAGCTGTTATTAATGAGTTCGTAGCCGAAAAAGTTGAAGTCATTGAAGAAGAGCAAAATCGTAAGGTTACTCGCAAAGAGCGAGAATCAATAAAAGACGACACTATCGCTGAGCTACTACCTAAAGCATTCACACGATCCAGCTTTAGTTTTGGCTTCCTGGATACAGCACAAAAACTACTCATAATTAATGCAGGCAGCAGCAAAAAAGCCGAAGAATTTACCAGCCACCTACGCCATTGCCTGGGTAGTCTGCCTATTACGCCATTTACCGCAAAGCACACACCAGCAGACCAGATGACAGCTTGGCTCAACTTATCCGAAAGCTGCCCAACAGGATTCACTATTGGCGATGAATGCGAACTAAGGGACCCTGCGGAAGACGGTGGAATTATCCGCTGTAAACAGCTTGATCTCACCAGTGATGAAATTGAAGGTCATCTCAGCACAGGGAAAAAAGTTAATAAGCTTGCTCTTACCTGGCGAGATCAAATCCATTTTGTACTCAGCGATGATCTAACCGTCAAGCGCATCAAATATACTGAATTATTAATGGAGCAATCAGAAGATCACGAGGACAAAGCCCTCCAGTTTGATGCCGACTTTATGCTGATGTCAGAGTCATTGGTTAATTTAATCAAAGACCTGGCTGATGCGTTAGGCGGTGAAGATCCCTCCATCACCAAGCAGGTTGTCGCAAAAAGCTAGCGGATATGGGGTGACCGGGTGTTCTGTAACTAAGGCATAGATACCTTTTGAGCACTTGATGGGCCAGGGACGGCACATCAAGTGCGGCAGAAGAATATCCTGTTATCCCATATCGGACACTAGACTTATTTACAACACCTTCTAAGACAGGTGTAGCAGCTTACAAAGCTAGCTCCTGATCAGCTCAAAGGGGATTACCCCCTTTACTAACAAAGCACTACCATTTAATAACAGAATTCCCATTAGCCATTAGTGTAAAAAACTAAACAACTGACGCCTAAATTGTTTGGCTATTGGATTTCCAGCTCCTAACAAATCAAACACCTGAATCATTAGTTTTTGAGCAGCACCTTCATCAAACTGCTTATCTTTACGTAAAATTGACATTAACGCTATTAATGCAGGTTCAAACTCATCATCCAGCACCTGATGTATAGCTAGCTGATAAATTAAGTTTAAGTTTTCTTGATCTTTACCCAACAACTCCTCTAACTCTCCTCGCTCAGGCAATTCTGCTGCTAGCTCATAAAAACCCAGCTTTGCCTTTGGCTGAGCAAGCCCTAGCGTATCCTCTGGGATAGTTGCCATGACTTGCTTAGCATCATCAATTCGCCCCTGCCGCAATAAAATATTTGTCATCATCACCCGCAAGTTGTGATTATTCGGCTCTTGTTGTAGAAGTTGCTGTAAAAGATCTAGTGCCTGTTGCGCCTCCCCTGCTTCAACCAGCTGGTCAACTTGCTGTTTAATTCGATCAGCTGGACTCATGGTGACCTCATCCAGCACTTTACGTAGCTCACTTTCCTGTTGTAAACCTGTAAAGTCTTTAACTAATTGACCTTGAAAGATAAGCTTTAATGACGGTAGGCTGCGGACCCCAAGATGCTGAGCAAGTGCAGGCTCTCTATCTGCATCTATTTTGGCAACAACAAATTTGCCTTGATATTCAGTAGCTAGCTTTTCCAAAATAGGGAGCTGAGCTTTACATGGCTGACACCAATCCGCCCATACATCAATTAATACAGGTACTTCCTGGGATTTTTCCAAAACATCAGACTGAAAAGTCTGGGTTGTGACCTCAATAATATGAGGGTTATCAGACATACCTTTCACCTTAAATTTTTGTTATCACACTGACTATTATTCTAATGAAAAAGCAAGCGACTATCAGCCTACTTAACAACTAGGACTTTCGTCATCAAACTTTCGTTAAATCATAAAATTGTCATCTTTACCCACAGAATCTGTGGATAACCTTGTGGATCACTGACCAAGATCCAGCGCTATAGCTTGTCTATACTATCTCTTTAACAGTTTGCATACTTTTTCAGCACAACAATTTTTGTACTTAATTTTCAATAGTTTACTCTTTTTAGCTAAGCAAAACTTTAACTGTTCAACAAGCACTCAGCCAAGTGTTCTAAGTCATTTATTGGCTACGCCAATACAATGGACTTATACACAACGTTTGATAAAAACCTTCTCTTTCACAGCCAAACAACAAAAAGCCAGCAATTGCTGGCTTTTTGTTCAATCATCACGTTTCAAGCAGCTCAGATACTAATCAAAATTGATACCCAAGCGTTGGCCGACAGCTTCATAGGCTTCTACAACACCACCCAAACCTTGTCTAAAGCGGTCCTTATCCAGTTTTTCACGAGTATCTTTATCCCACAACCGGCAGCCGTCTGGTGTAAACTCATCACCTAATACGACCTGTCCTTTATATATTCCAAATTCCAGTTTGTAATCAACCAAGAGCAAACCAGCCTCAGCAAATAACGCTTTTAACACATCATTTACTTTAAAGGTCAGCTCTTTCATTACTTCAATATGCTCAGCTTTGGCCCAACCAAATGATTCAATGTGATATTCATTGATCATAGGGTCACCTAAATCATCATTTTTCAGGAAAAATTCAAAAGTTGGCGGGTTAAGGTCTAGCCCTTCTTGAACACCCAATCTACGACAGATGCTACCAGCAGAAATATTACGCACCACACACTCTACAGGCACCATATCCAGGCGTTTAACCAGCGATTCCTGATCTGATAACAGTTGGTCCATTTGAGTTGGGATGCCAGCTTCTTCCAACTTCTGCATAATATAGGCGTTGAACTTATTATTAACCATTCCTTTACGGTCTAGTTGTGCCGTTTTTTTACCATCAAATGCAGATGTATCATTACGAAAATAAAGAATTAAACGATCAGGATCATCAGTTGTATAAACAGATTTAGCCTTACCCTTATACAACTCTTCACGCTTTTCCATTATCAACTCCACCCATTCAAACCCTAAAAAAGCCTATGGATTATAGTGCACCTTAATACTATTGGCTAATTTATAGCGTTAGTAGACAGATACATTATTAAGTTTTTAACAATAAACAAAAACTCCGGCAAAAGCCGGAGTTGAAGATTAGATAAGTTAGCTAGCCAAGATGCTCTTTGATTAGCTGCAACAGTTGCTGACTAACACTAGTCGGAGCAATGGTATTAATATTCCGCTCCACAGATACCTGCACCTCATCATTAAATGGTGTTAGGCGAATCTGATAGGTTTCTTGCCCTTCAGTGACAACCTCTTTTTCATCGCCACCTAAAATACCAGAGAAAAAGCCTTCTTCTTGCTTTTCTGGTACTGGCTGCTGTTCTGCATCCAGTGCAATATAAAATAGACCTGCGGTCCGGTTTTTATCTGTAACTCTCACATTGGCCGCTTTAAGTGCATCAGCAACTGAAGTCCAAGCTAAACCAAAGCCAGTTTTAATTAATAAAATCGGATTACCATTACCATCTTGTTCAATAAAGGTTCGATCAGTAACAGGAAGATTTTGATCAACCAAACCAACGGATGTTTTTGCGGCCCGCGTTAAATAAAGTAGCAACTCATTTAACATGCCGGCTGAAAGGGAGTCAGTGCGCTTAGCCAGCTTTTCCCAAGGTACTTGCTTGCCTTCTTCAACAGCTTCATGCGCTTCACGTACATGCTGAAGAAAGTATCGGGTCTCCCCTGGCACTTCACTATCGACGATGGTCAGCTTAAATTTATCGGTAGCCAGCTCGTCATTTTCATCTCCAATAACACCCAAAATAAACTGACCTATAACATCCTGCTCACTATAGGATTTTGGGCGAATCCAGTCCGTTTCAATTATACCTGCTGCCTTATCAGTCGTTTCTAAGGGGACTTTATTATCTTTCCAAAACTCAACTAATAATGGCCAAACTTCTTGTTTTGGTTTATTAGTCACCAACCAACGCAACTGACCTGATTTTTCAACACGAAACTCATTAGTTTCTGCTCGAACAACAACGCGTTCAGGTCTTGGCAAAATAAATTCTTTAGGAGGCTGTACTGACCCTCTGATTGTGGGCACCACCATAACCCCTTCAGTTGACTTGCCATCCAGCTCTTCTGGAATATTAAGGCGAGGGTAGGATTTTGCCTTTAAATAATCGTTGGATCGGTCACGAATATAACCGCCTTCACCCACAACACCACAAGCAGACAACGATGCTGCTGCCAGCAGCAATGCCAATGGTTTGGTTAGTCCTTGATATACTCTGGTCATTAACAAGCAGCCTCCCCCTACAGTCTTGATTTACTCACTAAGCCAACATGTTCCATAGCGGCTTTCAATGGCTGGTGAAATTCCGGGGAAAGCTCAGTCAGTGGTAATCGAATACCTGATTGTATTCTGCCTAGCTCAGCCAACGCCCATTTCACAGGAATAGGGTTAGACTCTAAAAACAAGGCTTGGTGCAATGGCATCAACTGTTTATTTAGCGCTCTTGCTTGATCAGTTTTACCAGTATTGGCCAGCTGGCAAAGTTCAGCCATTTGTTTGGGGGCGACATTCGCAGTAACAGAAATATTGCCTTTCCCCCCCAATAACATTAATTCAACTGCCGTTTCATCATCACCTGACAGCAGTACAAAGTCATCTGGGCACTGATCTAAAACCTGTTTTGCTCTAACCAAGTCGCCAGTGGCTTCTTTAATACCAACAATATTGGCTAAATCCGCCAGTTTGGCTACAGTCTCTGGCAGCATATCCACCGCAGTACGACCTGGTACATTATACAGCAGTTGAGGAATATCAACGGCTTTAGCAATATGCATAAAGTGCTGATACAGCCCTTCTTGAGTGGGCTTGTTATAGTATGGAGTTACCAGCAAACAAGCATCGGCTCCAGCTTGTTTTGCTTCTTTGGTCAATACGATAGCTTCTGCTGTCGAGTTTGCCCCTGTACCAGCAATAACGGGAATCTTCCCGTTAACTTGAGCAACCACCCGTTTAATCACCAGACAGTGTTCTGCAACCGACAAGGTGGCCGACTCACCTGAGGTACCAACTGCCACGATAGCATCAGTACCCTCAGCCAAATGAAATTCAACAAGCTGATCCAGTGCCTCCCAATCTAATTCGCCATTGGGATACATTGGGGTAACCAAAGCAACTATGCTGCCTGTAATCATTGGGTGACTCCGTGGTTTAAACTGGGCTAATGTTACTGACCACAACAACCAAGTACAAGGGATTAAGCCATTTCCTTCAAGAAAAAATCACTTGCTCCGTTTATTTAAAGTAGAATGAGAAAAGTTTCACTTGGAAGCTGTATAAAACGACAGGCTCAGTGTATGCTGCAAGCAATAATAAATAAACTGGCCAGAATAGTTTATTAACAAGCTTCAGCAATATAAACGAACTTCATCGCTCAAGTGACTGCAGCAGCCTCTTTAACATACGGCTACTGCACCCACGACTGACTATTTATACAACTGAATCGACCAACAAGATAAGGACTTGTTATGACAGTTGCTTTAGGACAACCTGTTCCAGATTTTAAAGCCGCCGCTACTAGTAATAAAGATGTGCTGCTATCTGCACTGCAAGGTTACAATGTGGTCTTATACTTTTACCCTAAAGACAGCACACCTGGTTGCACGACTGAAGGGCAAGACTTTCGTGACCACTATGAAGCATTTAAAGCAGCCAAAACCATCATTTTTGGTGTCTCCAGAGATAGCCTGAAATCACATGAAAACTTTAAGGCTAAGCAAAACTTCCCGTTTGAACTTATTTCAGATCCTGACGAAGAATTATGTCAGTTATTTGATGTGATCAAACTCAAAAATATGTATGGAAAACAAGTATTAGGTATTGAGCGGAGTACATTTGTCATTGATAAAAAAGGGAGCCTACATAAAGAGTGGCGCAAAGTCTCTGTTGCTGGCCATGTGCAAGAAGTTCTGAATGTGGTGGATGCACTCAACCAGATTCAAGACTAGACCCAAGCTACAGTGGTTAACCTAATCAAATAAATAAAAGGTGCTGATATTTAGCACCTTTCCAAAGCCAATCAACCAGTAGTATGTTTGAGCCTAACTGTATTTCACAATACATAGATATTTAAGATCTAGGTATTTAAGCAGCATCTATTTCTTCATTATGATTGTTTTTGTCTTGATGACGGGGCCAGGCAGACATGATAGCTTTGAGCAATGTAGCCAACGGTATAGCAAAGAATACTCCCCAAAACCCCCATAAACCACCAAACACTAACACTGCAACAATGATCGCCACAGGGTGTAAATTAACAGCTTCCGAAAACAGCAGTGGTACCAACACATTACCATCAAGTGCTTGAATAATACCGTAGGCAACCATCAGGATAATAAAGTCATTTCCCCACCCCCACTGAAAGAATCCAATCAGGGCCACTGGAATTGTCACGACAGCTGCACCAATATAAGGAACAATAACGGAAAGCCCTACTAGCAAGCCTAGTAAAGCCGCATAGTTTACTCCCAAAAAGGCAAATACAATATAAGTCACTGCTCCTACAATAAAGATCTCAATGACTTTGCCCCGCACATAGTTGGCTATTTGATCATTCATTTCATCCGCCACTTGTTTCATTAACGGACGGTTTCTAGGCAGCAACGAAGTAAACCAATTAAGCATTAGCTCTCTATCTTTCAAGAAAAAGAATACCAAGATAGGTACTAAAACAAGGTAAATCAGCAGTCCAACAAAGTTAGGCAACAAAGTTAAAGAAAATGACAACACTTTCTGACCTAACCCTCCAAGTTGCTCACTTGCCTCACCTATCCACAGACTCACTTGTTCAGGAGAAATAAAGTCAGGATATCGCTGGGGTAACAGTAAGAGCAGCTTACGCCCTTTTTGCAGCATTCTGGGCAACTCATTCACCAAGTTGGTCACCTGCTCCCACACCAGAGGAAACAATACAAATAAGATAACAATGAAGAGAGTAAGAAATATCAAGAAAACTATATTAACTGACCAGATATGCTTGATTGATTTACGCTCTAGAAAACCAACTAAACCTTGTAACAAAAAAGCCAATACAGCACTTGCTAATACAGGGGCTAAAATACTACCCATCGTTAAAATAATCGCAAAGCCAATCACTAGCAGCAGGGTTAACAGAATGGCTTCTTCGTCAGAAAAATAACGTGCCAGCCAGCCTTTAAAAACATTTAACATGTATTACCCCTAAGCCTTCTGCAAAATATGGATATAAACATCTGCTTCTTGCGTTGATGAAAGCAACTGATGACCACTTAGTTCACAGTAAGCTTTAAAATCTGCAACTGAACCCTGATCTGTTGCTTTAACACACAATACCTGTCCACTTTCCATACTAGCTAATAGCTGCTTGGCTTTAAGAAGTGGTAATGGGCAACGTAGCCCAATAGCATTGAGTTCACGATCAATAGTTACCATTAATCAACTATCCTCGTTAGATTGGCATGGAACTCTTCAGGCACTTTTTATGCCCAATAAAATTACAATGGAAAAAGGACACCTCTAATAATTGTTTGCTGTCTCTGGCCTTTTGGTAAATTCGCAATCGAGGCGTTGCTTTGAAGGCATGCTGGTGGCCTGTCGAAAAGCAACAACACAGAGTACAGGTTTACCAAAAGGCCCTGAAAGGTGCTGCCTGACGGGTTCTTGCACTGTGTTGGCTTGCTTGGAAAGGCAACGGCCTTACACTTCGTAAGCCGTCTTGCGCAAGAGCCCATCAGATTGCACAGAGACCATAAACAATTATTAGAGGTGTCCATGTCATTATTTAGAGAATTAACCATTTGCGCAATAGTAGTTGCTCGTTAATAATGGCGGATGGTAGATCCTCGAAATGAGGATAGCCTTATTAGGCGTGACAAATGTTACTCCAAATAAGCTAAAAATGTAGCTGATGGTAATAAAACTGTCTTTAGCTGCTTACAAATGAAACAGATTAACCAGCCAGGCTGGCACAGTAAATTTTCACTAAATGCACTATTAACGATAAGGGTACCTTAGTATTTTATTTTCGGTTTCCTTCCAATCCAAAGAAAATAGCTATGTCTATACGCAGACTCCTTATTTTTGCTTGTTGTTTTACTCTTTTATTCAGCCACATATCCACCAGTTATGCAGATAATGGTCTGCCTAGTTTAGGGGACTCCACCTCTAGCGTGGTATCTCCTGAAAAAGAGCATCTACTTGGTAGAGCATGGCTGCAAAATCTCCGTAGCCAGGTAAAAACGATTAGCGACCCCGAGTTGAAGGCTTATGTAGAAGGCTTGATTTACCGCTTGGTTGAAACCAGCCAAGTACAAGACAGCCGCTTAGAAGTCGTTATTGTTGATAGCCCAGAACTTAACGCATTCGCTGTTCCAGGAGGCATTATTGGTATCAATGCTGGCTTATTTTTATACGCAGAAACAGAGCAGCAGTTTGCTTCTGTGCTGGCTCACGAACTTGCTCACTTAAGCCAACGTCACTTTGCCCGCAGCATTGAAGCCGCTAAACGGCAGCGGGCACCTATGCTAGCAGCTACCTTAGCCAGTGTTGTGTTATTGGCTGCAGGCGGTGGTGATGCAGGACTGGCCGCCATTGCTTCAACTCATGCGGCAGCACTACAAAACCGGCTCAACTATAGCCGCCAACATGAACAAGAAGCAGACCGAATAGGCATTCAAAATCTTGTAAAGGCTGGAATGGATCCTCGCTCAATGGCAGCGATGTTTGAGCAGATGAATCGTGCCCAACGATTTGCAGGGAGAAAACCACCCGAATTTTTACTCACTCACCCAGTGACTGAAAGCCGAATTGCCGACACCAAAAGCCGAGCTGAGCAATATCCAAAACGTTCAGTCAAGGATAACCCTAGTTACTACCTGATGCGGGCAAAAGTTGAACTTCATTACGCTCAAACACCTCACCTCGCAGCCAAACGTTTTAACGCAAAAATTAAAAGTGGTAATTCACATTTATCATTTGCTTATCAATATGGCTTAGCACTGGCCTACAACAAAGCAGGCGATACACAAAAAGCCTCTGCAGCACTCGCCCCTCTCTTAAAACAACAGTCGGATAATCCACACTATGTCTTATTAAAAAGTAATATTGCGATTACCGATCAGCAATACAAGCAGGCTCAACAACAGTTAGCATCTGCTCTACGCTACCATATTAATGACTTTGCCCTAGGTTACACTCAAGCTGAGGCATTTATGGGAGAGAAGCAATATCAGTCTGCTGAGAAAGTGTTAAGAAAGCTTGCCAAGCAGCGCCCAACTGACCCAGATATTTGGTATTTATTAGCTGAGACCCAAGGGTTAGCCAAAAATATTGCAGGTTTACATCAATCGAGAGCAGAGTATTTCTTCTTAAATGGTGCTATTGATAAAGCCATTGAGCACTTAGAATATGCATTAAAATTAAGCCAGAAGAGCTTTGCAACTACAGCAAAACTGAAGCAGCGAATAAAAGATATGCAAGACTACAAAAACTTAAATTTTAAACTCTAATCACTCAGCGTTTGATATACATTGCTTGCTCTCTATTTTAATTATCCTTTGAAAAGGATAAACATATAGTCAACAAGCAATGTTGCTTTCCTTTACTGCTATTTTCCTTTTAAGCGTTACCCTTAACCTTCAATTTCAACTCAGCAGCAAAGCCCAGCATACGCCTTAATGGAATCATGGCTTTTTCAGCTAAAGCTGAGTCGACGTCGATGGTATTAGTACCTTGCTCAAGTGCTGTCGCCAAGTTTTCCAATTGATTCATTGCCATCCATGGGCAATGAGCACAACTACGACATGTTGCGCCGGAACCAGCTGTAGGCGCTTCAATGAACTCTTTATGCGGCGTCAGCTGACGCATTTTGTAAAAAATGCCTCGATCGGTTGCCACAATAAAAGCAGGATTAGATAGGGTTTGGGAGGCTTTGATTAACTGACTGGTTGAGCCAACAACATCAGCCATATCCACTACACTAGCTGGTGATTCTGGGTGAACTAACACAGCTGCATCCGGATATAACTGTTTTAAATCTAAAATACCTTTTGCTTTAAATTCTTCATGGACAATACAGGCACTATCCCACATCAACATATCGGCACCTGTTTGCTTCTGAATATAACTACCAAGATGTTTATCAGGTGCCCAAATGAGTTCTTCACCTTCATCAATTAAGTGCTCAACGATTTCCAGAGCAATACTCGAAGTCACCACCCAATCCGCTCGCGCTTTCACTGCTGCAGACGTATTCGCATAAACCACAACTTTACGGTCAGGGTACTGATCACAAAAAGCAGAAAACTCATCAATTGGGCAACCTATATCCAGTGAGCAGGTTGCTTCTAGAGTAGGCATAATCACCCGCTTTTCTGGGGTAAGAATTTTTGCTGTTTCACCCATAAAACGGACGCCTGCAACAACTAGCGTCGATGCTGAATGCTGATTGCCAAAGCGAGCCATTTCCAATGAGTCAGCAACACAACCACCAGTTTCTTCCGCTAAAGCTTGAATAATTTCATCAGTGTAATAATGAGCCACCAGTACAGCATCTTGCTGTTTAAGCAGTTGCTTGATTTTGCTTATATAATGGCTTTTCTCTGCATCACTCAGCTCAACCTGACTAGCTTCAGTCGCTAAGTGTTGCTGAACTAATTCACGGCTATTTATCACTGTCATCTCAATTTACTAATGATCAATCTCGTGGGGCAATTTTACCACATGCGCAATTTAGCGAGAATCTTTGTTGAAAGAAAGGAGTTTACTGTAAGAAAAGAAGAGAATAATAAATGAGGTTTAAATGGTGGGTCGTGCTGGACTCGAACCAGCGACCAATTGGTTAAAAGCCAACTGCTCTACCAACTGAGCTAACGACCCTTTGAAGGCTGGGTATGATACAGAATTGAGCTGTTACATCAAGTTTTTTTAGCAATTAATAACAACTCAGTTAGCTTGATAACTACTGCCCTAGCCAAAAAGAGGGCCTCAAACCAAAACAGCTTTCACTCAAAAATAATAGCTATTGATAAACGGTGGCATCATCCAGTCCCGCATCAGCAAAGCCTTTGGTTCTTAGGCGACAGCTATCACAAACACCACAAGCTTGACCATTAGAGTCTGCCTGATAACAAGAAACTGTCATTCGATAATCAACACCCAGCTCTGAGCCACAGTGAACAATATCAGCCTTGGTCATATCCTTCAGAGGGGTTTGGATTTTAAATGACTGCCCTTCTACCCCCACCTTAGTGGCCAAATTTGCAAGCTTTTCAAAAGCCTCTATAAACTCTGGGCGACAGTCAGGGTAACCAGAATAATCGATGGCATTTACTCCAATAAAGATATCATAAGCACCAATTATTTCAGCCCACCCCAGCGCCAGGGATAAGAACACAGTATTTCGCGCAGGCACATAGGTGACAGGGATTCCTTCTGATAATTCTTCAGGCACATCAATAGACGTATCTGTTAATGCAGAACCACCCAGCTCACCAAAATTTAATGTCATTATTCGGTGCTCTTCAGCACCTAAGACATCCGCTATACGCTTTGCTGCTTGTAGTTCAGCCTGATGACGCTGTCCATAATTAAAGCTCATAGCATAACAGGCATAGCCTTGTGCTTTTGCCATTGCCAATACAGTGGTCGAGTCCAAGCCACCTGACAACAAAACAACTGCTTTTTTAGGCTGTGTAGAATTTTTAACGGATTCTGTTTGTTTTGACTGTTCCATATTATTACCGGGTAAAACCTTAATCAAAAATCCTGACTGATTAATCAAATATGCTCTTTTTCCAAAAGCGGTTGTCACAGTCAACTAAATTCATTCTTCAGTAACTTTGCGACACTCTCAAAACAGAGAAAGAATAACTTATATAGCGATGCAGAAAAAAGGCTTATATCGTTAGGAGATATAAAAATGAAGGAAACGCCTTAGCCACACAGAACTGTTTAATGGCCAGGCTCATCATTCCAAAGATATTTATGTAGCTGAATTTGCATTCGAACAGGTAGATTATCCGTCAAAATCCACTCTGCCAACTCAGTTGGATTTAATTCGCCATAAACAGGGGAAAACAACACCTCAGATACTTTGGCTGTCAAGTCATACTCTGCCAGCTTAAAAGCAGCCCAGTTGAAGTCATCTCGATTAGCAACCACAAACTTCACTTGATCATGGGGGAGCAGCCACTGAATGTTTTCATAACGATTACGATGCATTTCACCAGAACTAGGCGCTTTCAAGTCCATGACCTTAACAACGCGCGGATCAACCGGAGAAACATCAAGCGCACCACTAGTTTCCAACGAAACTTCGTAGCCTTGCTCTGCCAGCTCAACCAACAGATTAAAGCAATTTCGTTGCGCCAACGGCTCACCCCCCGTTACAGTTACATAACGAGGATTGTATTTAGCCACTTCTGCCAGGACGCTAGCCACTGTCACTACCTCGCCACCGTTAAAGGCATAGGCAGTATCACAATAACCACAACGCAAAGGACAACCAGTCAACCTAACAAACACCGTTGGTAAACCGATGGTCTTGGTCTCACCTTGAAGTGAATAAAAAATTTCAGAAATGCGTACCTTGAGCTCGCTCATACTGCCAGCTATTTGACCTCACTCACTAGACCAAGTATGTACAAAAAAAACTCAAAATACCTGACTAGCCAACTCTGGATTGACAAAGCGGCCAATCATAACTGAAGCAGTATTGCCCAGCAAGCAAAAACAGTTGTTTTAGTCCGTGTCATAATCGAAAGCAATTAAGTCATCACTTTCACTCTATTAAAGGTAATGCCGAAAGGGGGTAAGAGAAAAGTAGAAGAGCAGCTATCACTTCCTACTTCACCTATTGTGAAAGTCTTGCTAAGGGAGGTCAGCCGAGACCACTGGATTCAAGGCTAATAGAATATCTAAACAGATCAGACGTGAAACAAAAAAGCAAAGTACTGGGTTATTAGCAGCACAGCCAACTAACAACCCTGCATCATGAATAAGAATATTAGCGAATAGTCTGCAGCAGAGCGCTAGATAACCTAGCAGCTGACGAGTTGGGATAATCTTTAGTCACTCGACTTAGCATTGATTTTGCCTGACTGGTTTTCCCTTGCTGGTACAGCACCCGCCCTAGCTTATAAATGGCATCAGGTACTTTGCGGCTGGAAGGAAACTGGTTAATCACTTGCTCAAATTCAGTTTTCGCTTGGTCCAGGGCTTGACTGGTAAAGTAAATTTCGCCTAACCAATAGTGAGCATTGGCAGCATAACTACCCTGAGGAAACTGTTTCAATAAAGCTGTAAAAGCAACTTTTGCTTTATCATACTGCTTTTGTCGTACTAAGTTAAAGGCATCTTTATAAGCTTGTTTTTCAACACTTGGTTGACCATCCGACTGGCTTGAGGCGTTACTGGAAGGATTTTGATTGAGGTCAGGGTTTGTTGTTGGCAGTCCAGTGGCCTGAGTAGCAGCCCCTCCTGATAACTGTGAAATACGGCGATCAAGATCCAAATAACGATCCTTCTGTTCTCGGCGCATCCGCTCGATGGTGTAGTTTTGTTCTTCCACTAAACCACGCAGTGTTTGTACTTCCTGCTGCAAAGACTCTAACTGAAATAACAACCCAGCTGTACTATTTTGACTGGAACCACGTTGACTACCTTGCTGCTTGCCAAGTGGTGTTGAGCTAACCACTGGTACTTCAGCATATGTAGTAGAGGAAACACCGCATATCAATGCGACTCCAAGCAAACAAGCTTTTGTGGTTAAGCAATTTACTTTTGCCATAATGATCAATTTCCCCTCAACTCTCTGAACTTATATTTAAGTATAAGAGAGCCTTAACTGGTACCTCAAAAAGACTCACTTAAAATCAAAAATACAGGATTAAAAACTCCTGTATTTTTTATCGGCAACCAATTTTTTAGGATCACTTAAATAATAACTTGAAGCTTTCTGACCCATCGCCCACTGACAAAAACAAACAGTGTAGACTTTACAGGCCTACACTAAATTATTGCACAAAATCAGCTGGATAAATTGGGGATAAAATACAAGCTAATTATTAGGTGTCCCCTTAGTTGGTAATAATAATTGCACGACGGTTTTGCGACCATGAAGCCTCGTCATGACCAAAAGCAACTGGTTGCTCTTCACCATAACTGGTTGCTTCTATTTGTGAAGGTGCAACACCCTTAATAACCAAGTACTTTTTAATCGCATTAGCACGACGCTCGCCCAACGCTAAATTATATTCACGAGTACCACGCTCATCTGTATGACCTTGAATAGTAATTGACTTATTACTATTCGCAACTAGAGCACTAGCATGAGCATCAAGTGCCGCATAGTCATCTGGGCTGATTTTGGAATCATCAAACTCAAAAAGGAAGATTTTCTTATCCAATAATGCAGCGGAAGATGAATCTACTCCACCATCAATGCTATCAGTGGTAATGCTTGCCGTAGAGTCATCTTCCACTGTATCAGTAGTACCAGTACCTTTACCTCCGGTAGAGCTACAAGCTGCCAGCCATACGACAGAAGAAGCAAGCAGAACAACCTTACTAAGTTTAACCAATTGCATATCCAACTCCTGTTTTATATCTTTTATTGGCGACGTAAAATATCAGATATTTCCAGCACTTTCACGCTTATTTATTAATGGGTGACCAGGCTGGCTCTCTCACATCTCCCTCGGATGATGGCAGGGTTAACTTCACAGCGCCATCCGCAGAAACCGCAGCCAATACTCCTCGCCCCCTTTGTTGGGTGGCATAAATTAACATAGAGCCATTCGGTGCAACACTTGGCGACTCATCAAGCGGTGTGGAAGTTAATAATCGTAAACGCCCAGAATCCAGTTCCAAAACGGCAATATTAAACTGAGCAATACCTTCGCCTTTATGAACCATGGCAATCGATTTTCCATCTGGGAAAACCCTGGCCCTTGCATTGTACTTACCTTCAAACGTTAATCGCTTAACCTTGCCTGTCTGCACATTGGCTTGATATATCTGCGGTGCGCCTCCACGGTTAGAGGTAAACACCAAGTGTTGCCCATCAGGCATCCAACTGGGTTCAGTATCAATTGCAAAGTGTCGTGTTATTTGCCGTAACTGACGAGTGGCAACATCCATAATATAAATATCAGGGTTTCCACCTTTCGATAGTACCATCGCTAGCTTACGACCATCTGGTGACCAGGCTGGCGCACTATTTAATCCTTTAAATGCTGTCATTCGCTGGCGTTTACCTTGATAAATATCCTGAATATAAATACCAGGCCGACCTTTACTGAAATTAACATATGCCACCTTTTTAGCATCAGGTGACCAGGATGGCGAAAGAATAGGCTCTGAAGAATTTAGTATGGTTTTGGCGCCAAACCCATCAGAATCAGCATAGTTCAACTTATATCTAATCTTGTTGGCAGCAGCTCGGGTAGAAGTAACATAGAGAATTTTGGTATCAAATGCACCTGGCTTACCTGTTAGCTTCTCATAAATATCATCACTAATATTGTGGGCGACCTTTCTGTGATTAGAGCTAGAATAACTGTGTTCTAACAACTGCTGCTGTTTAATCACATCATATAAAACAAAGGTCGCCTTATAGCCATTACCTTCTTTTTTAACGTTGCCAATTACTAGGTAATCGACACCTGACTTACGCCAGTCGCTGTACACCACATCTTCTTTCTGTTGTGGCAAGCTCAACATATTGCCAGGAGCAAAAGGCTCAAATAAGCCACTGCGCTTTAAATCAGCACCAATTATTTCAGCCACATCATGGGGAGGCGTATCTCCTCCAAAAGGCACCACTGCAATGGGTACTGCACTGTCATTACCCTTAGTGATTTCAATCGTTAAGCCAGCCCATGCCGCCTGCCCAATACACAATAATACAAGTGCTGTCAAAACAGCTTTTATATGTCGTCCTATCACCCTGCTAAATCCTCCGGATTAAAAACTAGCCTCATACTACGAAAGTCTCTTTCAAAGGTTACAGAATTTACCTGTCGCACTTCAGGAAAACGCTCTGCTTTCTCTACCGCACGAACAGCTGCACGATCAAAGGTGCTATCACCACTGGATTGGGTTACTGTGACATTAATCACTTCACCTGTAGGCACCATCTGAATTTGTAGAATAACCTGCATTCCTCTTCGAGCAGTCGGCGGGCGACTCCAGTAGTTTTGTACTGTTTGAGTTATCACTCCAACAATTGCTGACACTTTCTCAGCTTGAGTCGCAGCAATACGCGCATTTTCTTCCGCCTCCTCTTCCTCAGCTAGCAGAGCCGCAAGTTCTGCTTCTTGGGCTTTTTTAGCTGCTTCTCGTTGTTTACGGAGTTTTTCTTCACGCTCCCGCTTTAACTTGGCTTCCCTATCACGGCGCGCTTTTTCTTCACGCTGTTTCTTTAATTTCTCTTGTCTTAGCTTTTCTTTACGGGCTTGCTCTTCTTTTTGTTTTTTCAGTTTTTCCTGCTTTAATTTAGCTTCACGTACTTTGCGAGCCTGCTCTTCCTTTTGCTTTTTCAGTTTAGCCTGCTGAGCTTTGCGTGCTTTTTCTTGCTGAATACGTTTTTGTTTTTCCGCTTCTGCTTTTCTTTTAGCTGCCTCTTCTTGTGCTTTTTGCTCAGCCAATTTGTCTTTATCTGGTTGTGGACGTGGCTTTTGGGCAGGTGGTTGTTTAGCAACAGCTGGTTTATTAGTAGCTGGTTTTAAGGCAATCAGCTTTGCCTTAATGTGATCAGGATTCGCTTTAACAGGAGGCTGATGCTCCTTCTGCCAGATATTGACCACTGCCAATATTGCAGCGATATGCAGGATTACTGCTATCGTAGCAGGTAAGGTATAACCGTTAGGCAATCTCACAACAATAACTTCTTATTAACCTGTTTGTTCCTGTGGATCGGTAATCAAGCCAACATTGGGTACACCTGCTGCTTGCAAGGCAGCCATTGCCTGAACAACGGTGCCATAGTCAACCTGTTGATCCCCCTTGATTAACACTAAGCGGTTAGGTTTAACCTTCATTATTTTAGAAACCTGTTCCTGTATTTTTTCCAGGGAAACAGCTTGCTCTTGATCCTTACCAATATTGATGTAATACGTGCCATCAGGTTTTACTGAAACAATAATGGCCTCTTCATCTTCTTTAACATCAAGCGGCTTTGCATCAGTATTTGGTAAATCAACATTAACCCCTTGGGTTAACATCGGAGCGGCTACCATAAACACAATCAACAGCACCAACATCACATCAATGTATGGCACCACGTTGATTTCTGACATTGGCTTACGCCGAATACGTTTAGTAGCCATGCTGCTTATCCCTGCTTAATTCGTGTATGCACCTTACGGTGTAAAATACTGGAAAACTCATCAGAAAAGGTATCGTAACTATTTAATAATTGATCAACCTTTGCAGAGTATTTGTTGTAAGCCACTACAGCAGGAATCGCAGCTAATAGCCCCATGGCTGTTGCAACCAATGCTTCTGAAATACCAGGAGCAACCGTCGCTAAGGTTGCTTGAGTTTGATTAGCAAGCCCTCGGAATGAGTTCATAATACCAATAACCGTACCAAATAGACCGATATAAGGACTGATGGAGCCTACCGTAGCAAGAAAGGGTAAATTTTGCTCTAAACGTTCTTGTTCTCTCGCCAAGGCTACTCGCATTGCTCGTTGAGTCCCTTCCATCACCGCATCTGGGTCTGCATTGGAGTCTTGTCTTAACCGGGTAAACTCTTTAAAACCCGCTCGAAATAAATGCTCCATACCATTATCAGGGTCAGGCTCACTGGTGACTTGGCGGAATAATTTACTTAAATCCATCCCCGACCAGAACCGATCTTCAAATGCAATAGCACTCCGCTTGGTATTAGATAATAAAAAACCGCGCTGCAAAATCATTACCCATGACACAATCGATGCCAACAGTAATATCAGCATCACCAGCTGTACAATCCAGCTAGCACCGGCAATTAAGGACCAAATTGACATTTCTGCCACAATACTTACCCTCAAGCTATTTTATGTAAGGTGACACTTATATATTAAGCTGCATTACATCCTGGGCAATACAGCATAAAAGGTGACACAGCCTCAGCAGGCGAAAGGCCGATCATACCACCTCTCTTTTCCCATTTTCGTGAAATTACCTAGAGTAATTGTATTTTTTGTTGCAAACTGGTTGGAATCATTGTTGGTCTCATATTATTAGACGACACACAAGCCACTTTTACTTCAGCCTCACAACACAAAACATTTGTCCGACAATTAACCACTTGTTGTATAAAAATAATAGCTACTTTTGTCAACTTCTTAACTGTTGCTGTCACTTTTAATTCATCATCCAGCCTGGCTGGGCTACGGTAGTTTATTGATGAACTATGGACAACAAACATCACATTTTGTTCGAGAAGCGAATGCTGCTCAATCCCCAAGCTACGCAATAAATCCGTTCTTGCTCGTTCCATATACTTCAAATAGTTTACATAATAAACAATTCCACCTGCATCGGTGTCTTCAAAATATACGCGGCAGCGAATCGCAAAGTTATCCACTCACTGTTTCCTCAAGCAATATAAAAAAACTGGCGCCTAATTATGGTGAAAAAAAACACTTTATAAATTAAGGTTGATAAAATGTCGGATCAAGACTCAGGCACAGATAAACCAAAGTGGAGATAGGCCCGCTCAGTAACAACCCGGCCTCTGGGTGTTCGCATAATAAAACCTTGCTGAATTAAATAAGGCTCTAATACATCTTCAATGGTATCACGCTCTTCGCTGATAGCTGCAGCCAAGCTATCGACACCAACAGGACCACCTGAAAACTTCTCAATCATAGCCAACAGTAGCCGCCTATCCATTTGATCAAACCCTTGATGATCCACGTCTAGCATACTGAGTGCCTGGTCAGCGATTGTCTGGTTAATAACTCCCGAGCCCTTTACTTCGGCAAAATCTCTGACTCGCCTTAATAACCGGTTAGCTATTCGAGGTGTTCCTCTAGAACGTTTAGCAATTTCTACAGCCCCCGCCTCATCTAAAGAAACCCCCAGTATATTTGCTGAACGCTGAACAATCGTAGATAAATGCTCCACTGAGTAAAATTCCAGCCGCTGAACAATACCAAAACGATCTCTCAATGGAGAAGTTAGTAGCCCAGCCCGGGTAGTTGCTCCCACTAAGGTAAAAGGCGGCAGATCCAGCTTAATTGAGCGTGCAGCAGGTCCCTCACCAATCATAATATCCAACTGATAGTCTTCCATCGCGGGGTATAAAACCTCCTCGACCACTGGGCTTAAGCGGTGAATTTCATCAACAAACAGTACATCACCTGCTTCCAAGTTAGTTAACATTGCAGCCAAATCGCCGGCTTTTTCTAACACAGGTCCTGAGGTGGTTTTAATTTGGCCACCCATTTCATATGCCAAAATATTAGCCAGTGTGGTTTTACCTAAACCAGGAGGACCAAATATTAGGGTATGATCCAAGGCTTCGTTACGTCGCTTCGCCGCCTCGATAAAAATAGTCATTTGCTCACGCACAGAAGCCTGACCAATATAGTCAGCCAAACTCTTTGGCCGAATTGCTCGGTCTTGACTTTCCTCTATGGGCGTTGCAGATGCCGCAATTAAGCGATCAGCTTCAATCATTGTTTATAGATCACCTGTTTTATCTACCTAGATCGCCGCGTATTAAGTAGCTTGAAAAGCTTATGAAATAGAGTAACAGTGTATTCTGTAGCTGCGACTGGGATGTCACGTTAGCTCTTGATAGGCCAGGGATAGCACTTCAAGAACGGAGGAAGAATAGCCTGCTATTTCATATCAAACACTAGACTTATTTTCTAGCGCCCTTTGCGACAAGTTCATGTTTCTAGCTACACCATCGCTTTTAACGCCTGGCGAATCAACTCTTCACTGGGTAATTGCTGGTCAGGTAGCGCTTTTATCGCTTTGGTTGCCTGCTGTGGTTTATAGCCTAGCGCGACTAATGCACTGATTGCATCGTCTAAGTGACTTTCGGGACTAGTAATTTGCTGGGTAATATTGACAGTTAAATCTGCATCAATGGGTAGCCAACTGGTTAACTTATCACGCATTTCTACTAATAACCGCTCAGCAGTTTTTTTCCCAACCCCTGGCAACTTCACTAGGCTAGCCACATCATTATCCTGAACCGTTCGTACAAAACTATCAGAGCTCATACCCGACAAAATAGTTAATGCTAGTTTTGGGCCTACTCCATTGACTTTAATAAGCACCCGAAATAACTCTCGTTCTTGCTTGGCAGCAAACCCATATAACTGTTGAGCATCTTCTCTTACCACAAAGTGAGTGTATAGCACGACAGTTTGCCCTGTTTCAGGCAATTGGTAAAAAGTGGTCATGGGCGCATCCACCTCATAAGCGACTCCCTGTACATCAATTAGTAGATGAGGTGGTTGTTTTTCTAATAAAACCCCTTTAATTCGACCAATCATGTCTCAATATTCTCATTCATTGACAGTTGTTGCATGTTTAATTACAAGCATTGTAGCTAGCGAATTCTACGCCGGCGAACGCTTCTGGCTCCGGCAATTTTTATTAGGCTCTGCTGGGTATGGGCATGGCACAAGGCTACGGCCAGCGCATCAGCAGCATCACTGGGTGGGCATCGATTCAAGTGCAACAGTTGCTGTACCATATGCTGCACCTGACTTTTTTCAGCATTGCCTTTACCAACCACTGACTGTTTTATTTGCCGAGCCGAATACTCTGAAACAGGCAGCCCATGATTAACCGCAGCCACAATCGCAGCGCCTCTTGCCTGCCCCAGTTTTAATGCGGAATCGGCATTACGCGCCATAAATACTTGCTCCACCCCCACCTGTTGCGGTGAAAACTGCTCAATAATAGTGGAAATACCCTGAAAAATCTGGGCCAGCCGGTCAGGAAGAGAGTCAACACTGGTGCGAATACAACCACTGGTTACATACTCACAGCGGTTTCCAAGTTGATTAATGATGCCATACCCAGTCACTCTTGAGCCTGGGTCAATACCAAGGATAAGACTCATATAAAACTACATAGTCAGGTTAATAATACTGTACACATATACATAACTTGATGCCAATTTTATTTTGAGCTGATTTTTACAGAGTGATTTTTATATAAGCGAAAAACAACTGTCAGTTACAAAGTAGCAACGTTTGTTACTAAAAACCTGTACTTTAGCTGTCTTTTTGGGCGTAGGCTTATAGTAAAACTTACAATAGTAAAAATGATGGAATCACCCTGGCTACTACTCAAAATATCGGCCACTATCGGTCTACTGTTTTTGTTGATGCTACTGGGCTGGTGGCTAGTCGCTTAGTATATATTCAAAAGAAATAGCTTTAACTTGCTTGCCTAGTTAGTTCATTAGGCCATGCGTCGTTTACGGCCTAATGAAACCAGTCATTGTGGTTGGGGTGGGGTTGTCAGTATTATGTACAACAACAGGTAAAGGTATACCCGCTACTCTAATGCGTCAGCTGGAAAGTCCGCATTAGTATAAACATTTTGTACATCATCCAGGTCTTCCAAGTGATCTATCAACTTGATTACCTTTTCTGACTGATCTTTATCAAGAGCCACCATAGTTGAAGCAATCATGGTCACTTCTGCATTAGCTGGTTCCAAACCAGCCTCTATTAAAGCATCTTTAACCTGACCAAAATCTACTGGATCTGTAATAACATCAATAGAGTCGTCATCATTAGTCACTACATCTTCTGCTCCTGACTCAAGACCCACATCCATTAATTTTTCTTCATCCTCACCCGGAGCAAAACTTAACTGGCCTTTTTTAGAAAACAGATACGCTACTGAACCATCAGTACCCAAATTGCCACCATGCTTACTAAATGCATGACGTACTTCAGCAACCGTTCTATTGCGGTTGTCTGTCATTACTTCAACTAACACTGCTACACCACCAACTGCATACCCTTCATAGGTCAGCTCTTCCATGTTGTCCGCATCATTGGTACCCGCTCCCCGAGCAATTGCACGGTCAATGGTGTCTCTGGTCATGTTGGCTGCCAGAGCTTTATCCATTGTTGCCCGCAGCCGTGGGTTATCTTCAGGTAAAGGGCCACCCTGCTTGGCTGCAACAACAAGCTCCCGAATGATTTTAGTAAAAACTTTTCCTCGCTTGGCATCTTGCGCTGCCTTGCGATGTTTAATGTTGGCCCACTTACTATGACCTGCCATAAAAATCTTCCTCGCTAAGATAAAATCAAAGAGAGATAACCTGTTAAGGACATTTTTAAAGATGTCCCTTAAGTTAAAAACAAATAATACAAAAAAGGGTTAGCCGATAACGACTAACCCTTCAGAGATAATTTAATTACTCTGCAGCATTGGGTTTGCGGAGTCTGATATTAAGTTCGCGAAGCTGCTTACTATCCACCTCACCTGGTGCATCTGTTAACAGGCAGGCCGCACTCTGGGTTTTAGGAAAGGCAATCACCTCACGAATTGAGTTAGCTCCGGTTAACAACATCACCAAACGATCTAAACCAAATGCTAAACCACCATGAGGAGGGCAACCATATTTGAGCGCAGATAATAAAAAGCCAAACTTCTCTTCGGCTTCCGCTTCATCAATGCCCAGAATAGTAAACACCACTTGCTGCATATCTTGCTGATGAATACGAATAGAGCCACCACCCAGCTCACAGCCATTCAGCACCATATCATAGGCTCTGGATAGCGCTTCTTCAGGGTTTTGTTTAAGTGCCTCTACACTGCAGGCCGGCGCAGTAAATGGGTGATGAAGTGGAGTTAAATTTCCTTCGCTGGCATCTTCAAACATTGGAAAGTCAACTACCCACATAGGAGCCCAGTCGCTTGTATAAAGGCTTAAGTCTTCACCTAACTTAATCCGGAGCGCTCCCAGCGCTTCATTGACGACTCTGGCTCTATCTGCACCAAAGAAAATAATGTCACCGTTTTCAGCACCCACAGCTTCCATTACCGCCATGACTTGTGACTCGATATGTTTCACAATAGGCGACTGCAACCCTTCAACACCCTGGCTAAGATCATTGACTTTAATCCAAGCCAGTCCTTTAGCCCCATAAATACCTACAAATTTACCGTAATCATCAATCTGCTTACGGGTCAGCAAGTTAGCCCCATTAGGTAAGCGCAGTGCCGCTACCCGCCCTTTGGCATCATTGGCAGGCCCTTTAAATACTTTAAACTCAGCATCTTTAACTAGATGGTCAATATCAACCAATTCTAAAGGAATTCGCAAGTCAGGCTTATCACTACCAAAGCGTTGCATTGCTTCTCGGTAAGTCATTCTTGGAAACTCACCTAACTGCACACCTAACAAGTCATCAAACACCTGACGAACTAACCCTTCAGCCATACCCATAATGGCGTATTCATCCATAAAGGAGGTTTCAATATCAACCTGGGTAAATTCTGGCTGACGGTCTGCTCTTAAGTCTTCATCACGAAAACATTTGGCAATTTGATAATAGCGATCCACCCCTGCCATCATCAGCAATTGCTTAAATAGTTGGGGAGACTGAGGTAACGCAAAAAACTCGCCTGAATGGGTACGACTAGGAACTAGATAGTCTCTTGCCCCTTCTGGAGTAGCCCGAGTTAAAATTGGCGTTTCAATATCCATAAAGTCGTTTGACTCAAGGTACTGTCGGATAATAGACGTCAATTTCGCTCTAACTTGCAGCTTTTCAAACATTTCTGGGCGGCGTAAATCCAAATAACGATACTTCAAACGAATATCTTCACCCACCTGCACATGCTCATCCAACTGAAATGGAGGAGTGGCTGCAGTATTTAGGATTTCTAATGCACTGCCCAACACCTCTACCTCACCGGTTTTCATCTCAGGATTCACCGTACCCTCTGGACGATGCCTGACCCGGCCAGTTACTTGAATAACATACTCATTACGCACTTTATCAGCCAAATTAAAGGCGTCTTGCGTATCTGGATCAAACACGACTTGTGCAATTCCATTACGATCACGCAAGTCAAGAAAGATAACACCACCATGGTCACGACGGCGATGGGCCCAGCCGCATAAAGTTACTTCTTGGTCAATAAACGAGGTGTTCAGTTCGCCACAATAATGGCTGCGCATTGGTAATACCCTATCTGCAATTTTATTCATAGGATTAGCAAGAATGGTGCCTCTGCTAGCAATAGCTCACCAACAAATAACCCTTCTTTAATAGATTTTCTTGCTTAATGCCTGCTTCCAATACTAATCAATAGCAAGCAATGACTGCTTGTTCTTAATTACTCCCAGTTGCTGCTGGAGTTGATGTTGCTTTTTTTTCAGCTGCAGGCTTGCTTTTGCTTTCACCTGAATCAACTAAATTCTTTTTAGCACCAGTCTTAAAGTCTGTTTCATACCAGCCAGAGCCTTTTAACCGAAAAGCAGGGGCTGAAAGTAACTTTTTAAGCCCATCTTCTCCACACTGCGGACAAGTGATTAGCGGATCATCACTAATTTTCTGAATTGCCTCATGGGTATTTTCACACTGCTCACAAAGATACTCATAAATAGGCATGGACTATCATCCTCTTTATCACTGCTGAACCTACTTTACAAATCAACTCACAAAAGAGCGCCATTATAGCCTAACTAGAGAGGAAATGGGCAGTCTTAGTAAAAGGCATCTCTCATAATTGTTTGCTCAACACAGCCACTCTAGCCCTAACAAAATAAAATTTTACATATATGCTATGAACTAAAGATATAAAAATTAAAACAACTTGCACCTGATTTAATAAATTTTTAATAATACTGCTTGAAAACTAAGCTATTTAATTAAGTCAGACTGTTTATTTTTTAAGCTATATTAATACATACTAAATCATGAGCGACCCTTATGTTACTCGCTCAAAGCATTTCATTTAAATGCAAGTAAGTACCTTGTGCGCTAGCCATTTAAGCTAATCTGACGCCAACCCAGTAAATGGCGTCAGAGAAAAACCTTAGGAATAGGTAATCATAAATACCTTAGGAGTAGGTTCAACAATGAAAACACTTAAACTTTCTGTATTAGCCGCTGCGATAGTTGCTGCAACCACCTCATATACAACACCTGTTCAAGCCGAGAGCTTTATTGACGATAGCTCTTTGCAGTTACACCTCAGGAATGTTTATTTTAACCGCGATGGTCGAACCAGCCAGAATCGATTTGATAACCGGGAGTGGGGCCAAGGCGTTATGCTCAATTATTCCTCTGGTTATTTTGCCGATATTATCGGGTTTGATATGTCTTATTTTGGCGGCGTCAAGCTTGATGACCCCGGCACAAACTTTACCAATTTTTCTCAACGGGATTCAGAACAAGATGGTATAGACAGCATCAGTAAAATTGCCCGCGCTTTTGTTAAAGCCAAAGTAGGCGATGACAATATGAACCTGAATGGTATTTACGGGCGAGTAGATATGGGAACCAACTTATTAATGACCTCTGGTTCTCGTTTACTACCCAGTTCCTTTAAGGGTGGCATGATTGAGGCAAATCTATATGGAGCAAAATTTTATGTCAATCGAGTAACAGAAATCTCTGAACGGGATGGTTCAAGCTTCGATGATTTTGGCAATGATGTAGACTATGTAAATACCTTCGGCGGCAGTTATGAGTTAGATAATGGGTTAGGATTTGCACTAGACTATGGCAGCTCCGATAGCTTTCTTGAGCAAACTTTTGCAAAGATATACTACACAATCGACCTAGGAAATGACACCAAGCTTTATCTAGAAGCCAATAAACAATGGTCTGAAGAGGATGGCAGCAATCACCCTACTCATAACATGGCTGACGAGTATGACTCCAGCTATACAAACTACAATGCTCAGTTATCAGGTGGGCCCATCACTGTTTCTTTATCTCACTCAAGAATAGGCGGTGATGACTTCCAATATAGTTGGGATGGTGATAAAGATTATGGCCCCATCAGTGCCTGGACTTCACGAAACTGGTCTGACTTCAACTTTGAAGATGAAAAAACCTGGCAAGTTGCCTTCTCTTATGACTTTTCAGATCTAGGAATACCAGGGCTGTCACTGGATACCGCGTATACCTATGGTTATGATATTGATGATCGAGGTAATACAAGACGTGACTCCGAATGGGAACGCGGCTCTAATATCAAGTACTCCTTCCAAGACACCATGTTAAAAGGCCTATCAGTTCGTTGGAACAACTGGACCTACAGAGGAAACACTCTAGCCGGCGACACTAACGGTAACCGTATTTATATCGACTACAAAATAGACCTTTTATAGGATAGTAATTGCAAATCTACGACTAGTTAACCTCCCAATATCAGTAAAGCTAAGCAAAAAACGCCACCAAACAATAAAGCAGGTGGCGTTTTTTATTCCTGACACAACTAACTATTCAACGTAAGCGAATACAAACTCAATAATACAACCTAATTTAGCTTATACTAAACTTGTGGTTTTTATTGGGTTCACCTGAATATTTTTCAGCCAATCCAATTTTATTCAACAAATATTACTTTAGTCGTGTCTTATAATAGCAAGCCAGCCTCTTACAAAACTGGTTAAAAAAACAACTTTATATGCCAACTACTTTGCCTTTTAAGCAATGCTGTGTAGTCATTTTATTGCTTTTAGTTCACCAAACTTACATAATTCTTTAGTATAAATCACATGACTATTTCTTTTACGTTTTTGTAAAGGCATCAACATTTAATATTGCAATACTTTTGATTTTTTATTAAAAACGGCATAATGCGTTAGTTCTTTCTCAGAACAAACAGTAGGATCTGTCAAATAAAGGCATCAAATTCTAAAGTAATTTTTTGTCCACCATGGTGGGTAAATTATTCATTAACTTTTGATGTCTACTTGAAGGTGTTGCAAAAGGTTATGAGCGAAGCAAAGACAAGGCAACAATTGGCGAAAAGGCGGAGTTTATGGCTTATAAATAAGTACTTTGAGCCAGTTTTTAACGCAGTATTTGCAGCGTAGTAGTAGTTTTGCAACAGCTTCTAACAGGATGGTGAAACGCATTCGGTTAAGCAGAGTTTTAACAATCTATATAAGTTCCGCTCAACCGCAAACAGCAACCTGTAAGACAGTCGTGAGTAAGGGGATTGATATGTCTTGTATATCGCTCATTACACACAACACCTTAGGAGTAGTTAGGAGTAGGTCACATAATGAAAACATTTAAATTTTCCACACTGGCTGCTGCAGTTGTTGCTGCATCTGCCGCTTCAATCAGCGCTGCCCAAGCTGAAGGCTTTATCGAAGACAGTACGGGTAAGCTAAGCATTCGCAACTATTACTTTAATGAAAATGGTAAGAATGGCGACTTAAAAGATCGCCGAGAATGGGTTCAAGGCTTCCGCTTTGATTTTGTTTCAGGCTATTTATTCGACACTATTGGCTTTGACTATTCAGCTGGCGCTGCGTTTAAGCTCGATAACCCTGCAGACAATACCAAATACAACGAAAAGTATAGTGCTACAAACCTTCCTGTTGACTCAGAAGGCAACGATGTAAATAACATTGCCGGCACTACTCAAGCTTACGTTAAAGCTAAGTTTGGTGGTGAAAACCTGAATGTAAATGGTAAATATGGCTTAATGCAGCAAGGCACCGAAACCTTTGGTACTTCAGGCTCACGTGTATTACCAAGCTCGATTTTTGGTACCTATGCAGAAGGTAATGTTTATGGCGTAAAGCTTTATGGCGCACGCTTTACTGAAACCAGCCCCCGCCATCAGAGCTATTTCTCGAAAGACTTAGAAAATGGGTCTGGTGAAGAAATAGATCAGCTAGACATTATTGGTGCAGGCTATGAGTTGAATAATGGCCTAGGCTTTGTTGTTGAGCACGGTAAGTCTGACGATTATATTAAAAAGAGGTTTGCAAAAGTATATTATACTGTAGACCTAGGCAACGATATGAGTCTAGATTTAGATGCTCGCTATGGAAAAGCCGAAGAAAACGGGGACAAGTTTGACAAGTTTTCAGGGGCAAACGCATATAAAAACGATGACTATGAAAGCCGCTACTATAATGCAACTGCCACTTTAAATGTTGGTGGGGCGTCTTTTGGTGTTGGCTACAACCAAACTAAGGACGGTGACTGGCACTCAGGCTACTTCGACCAAGATCATGGAACATTTAACTCATCTCTATCACTTTACAGCAATGACTTTGCTAATGAAGGTGAAAAAGCCTGGGTTGTCAATGCATCATATGACTTCGCCAACGCAGGAGTTCCAGGCTTAACTGCTGGTGTGTCATACGGATATGGTGATGGTATTGAAAGAGCAAACGATAGTGATGACAAAGAGCGTGAGTTTGCTCAAGAGGTCACTTATAAATTCCAAGATGGCCCTCTGAAAGACTTATCTGTACAGTGGCAACATTGGAACTATAGCGGTCACCAAACTGACGAAGACTCTCACCGTATCAAGCTAATCTACGATATCGCTTTATTCTAATTTCGCGATTACTAGATTGCCATAAAAACGCCACAACTGTGGCGTTTTTTATTCCAACCCCAAAACAAAATAAAAGCCCCTCCTTTTTTATTGCTCAGTAGCCCTTCCTTTCCCCCAAAAGCTGGCAAATATGGAGTGATAGGGTATTCTGGAACTGCTGTTGGGAACAGCTAAAGCTCTAAAGGCCAGGGATGGCCTTATAGAGCGGTGGAAGGATATCCTGTTACACCATATTTATACTCTCCCCCCTTTTGCATCACCTTTTGATTCTATATTTGCCCTCCCCTTCTATTTACTACACATCCAACAACTAGCTGCTAGATTTAAGAGGGTTATTTAAAAAATAATTAATAATAAAGGATACGGGGATGAACAAGCGATTATGGGCTGCAGTGTTTTTCAGCCCTCTATTTGCCAGCACTACTTCAATAGCCACACCTTTTATCGATGACTCAGCAGCAAACCTGCACTTACGCAACTATTACTTTAACCGCGACTTCAGACACAACCAAGGCGGGCAGAGTTATCGAGAAGAGTGGGCACAAACAGCCATGGTGAATTATGAGTCGGGTTACTGGGCCAACCTTATTGGAATAGATGCCTCCATCTACAACACCCTTAAACTGGATAGCGGTAGAGGGACAACCAACTCGGGCTTATTAGTAGTCACAGATGATGGTGATGCAGAAAGTTATTCAGCACTAGGGATTGCATTATTAAAAGCCAAATATGCACAAACAGAAGTAAAGTGGGGGCGCCAACTCACCACCTCTCCTCTTTTCTATTATGGAGACTCCAGAGCCCAGCCCCAAGCATTTAAAGGGTTAAATATTAAATCAACTGACATCAACAACCTCACCATCAGTGGCGGGCGATTTACCCAAACCAAATTGAAAGCAAGCTCAAATTTTGAAAACCTCCCTAATACCGAGTATGGATTTGAAGGTAGAGCTGACGAATTTTATTACTTAGGCTTCGATTATAATTTTGATAACGGACCAAGTTTAAGTTTTCATTCTTCCTTGTATGAAGATATTTGGAAACAGTTTTACTTCAATTACAACCACAGCTTTACATTAACCGATACTATCAATCTTAACCTGGACTTAGTGCATTACCGTACAGTCAATGATGGTAAGCCCACCGATAGAAATTATACTGATAGGGATAACAAAGCCAGCAGCATCAGTTTACAACTGAGCAAAGGAGGAGCCAGTATTAAAACCGCTTATCAAACCATCACTGGCGACTACTTATATGACTATGTTTTAGACTCTGACTCAATATTTCTAGCAAATTCTTTACAGCTTTATGATTTTAATTATGAAGATGAAAGAAGTTGGCAGCTACGTTTTGACTATGATTTTAGCGATGTAGGAGTACCCGGCTTACATTTTATGATTCGTTATGTGAAAGGTGACAATATTGATTTAGATTCCAAGTTATCTGATGCAGCACTTGGTATTAGTGGCATTTCAAGCCGTGGAGAAGAATGGGAGCGAGACATTGAAGCAAAATATACCTTTCAGGAAGGCTCTTTAAAAGGCATGAACTTTAGGCTTAGGCTAGCCTCATTACGTACTAACTATGATGATAGCGATCGAGATGAAATTCGACTCATTGTCAATCATATATTTGATCTGCTTTAATTTTTAATTTGTTTAGCTTCTCTAAAGCCTAGAGCTGGACCATAAAACAGCAAGAGCAGTTTACACAGCTACTCTTGCTAAAAACTGTTTTTACCAGTAGTAAAACAGTGACATGGCTCGATTAGCTTAAAGCAAAGTCCTTGAGTTTTTTCAGAGGACGTACTTTTACCTGAACAGTTGCAGGCTTAGCTTTAAACATCATTTCTTCACCAGTAAACGGGTTAACCCCTTTACGAGCCTTAACTGCAGGTTTTTTCTTAGTTGAAACCTTCAACAAACCAGGCAGGGTGAACTCTCCACAGCCACGCTTCTTAATATGTCTTTCAATCAGATCAGACAGCTCGTCCAATACAGCTGATACGTCTTTTTTAGTTAGCCCAGTGTTTTCAGCCAACTCCGTTAAGATTTGGGTTTTCGTGTATTTTTCTTTAACAGCGGTCAATTTTTTTCCTGTCATTGCTAATATACTCCAGTAAAAACATGCATCAGTTGAAGTAGCATAAAGTGATTTAGCCTGAAGATATGCAAATTTTTAGAGAGAATTTGCTACAACATCTTCTAGCCATTTTGCATGCTACAACTCAAGGGTAAATGCCTTGCAAAATATACGGCAACCAGTTTTATGCTAGACGTTATACGTATCATTTATAGCTGCACGAATAAGCCTACAATAAAAGTAGGATAAACAAGCAACTCTCGCAAGGCACTATAATATAAGTATTAGGGGTACGCACGCACTTTCTCTATTTTTTTTTGTTTTTAGCTGTCTGTCACAGCATACCCTGCCAGAGCCGTATTTTCTTACAACACTTACTAGCCCAAATTGCTTACCTGGCTACCTAATTTTAAAGGCATTCTGACTAAGCAGACACAGGTACATTATGCAGTACCTTCAAAGCCCTACAGCCTTTAGACCTCGCCGGGTTAGCCTCCGCTGGCGATTATTGGTATGAATATATTTGCTGTTTTGTTAACACTTAAAAATGAGTCGTGACCAGTATATGTCGATGAAAGTGCTGAGTTAAAAGGATATATTACAATAACCATACAATAACAGTTTGTTATGAGCTAAAATAAAGCTCATGCTTTATCTTAATTATAATTTTCAGATAAGCAGTGTTGTAATTGTTATCAGTGATAACCCAAACCTTCGCTGTTTCCCTTATTAAAATAGGTTAGCAAGGTAGAAGCTCAGCCTAAAACAGCAGGCTGAATTGTACTAGTCATCTTTTTGGCGGTCCTACGTTTTCAGTAATATCAGAAGGGCCAAAATCACCTTATCAACAAACTAAAATAACAAACGATGAAACTATCGAAACACGCAAAATGTAGTCACCTGTGGCTGGGCTTAATCAGCTTGGTGGCATTTTTAACTAGCCCAGCGATCTATCAAAGTCGGTTTAGTGAGGTATACGCTAACTATAGCACTGCAGATTTGTATAGCTTACCAGGCGCTATCAGTCTGTTAGCCATCGGTTTAACTAGCCTGGTTCTTGGCTTGCATTTAACAGTTCCAGCCAGCCGAAGAATGGAGCTGCTTCAGTTAATAGGCAGTAGCTGTTTTATAATTGCCAACCTCACAGTGCTGTTTTATTGGTGGCAACACTCAACAGCCAGCCAGCTATGGGTGTGGTGGTTAGCCATTGTAGCAACACTTCTCCACTTTTTGCCGCGCATACATTTATTAAAGTCCAGCCTTCCAGTACTTGATGCATCCAACCGAAAAGCTGGCTCAGTTAAATGGTTTAATGTGTCTAAAGGTTTTGGCTTTATTTCACAAGATAATGGCGACGATGTTTTTGTGCATTTTAAAGCTATTCGAGGTGAAGGTCACCGGGCATTGGTAGAAGGCCAACGGGTTGAATTTTTAGTGACAACCCGAGATAAAGGATTACAAGCTGAAGATGTAATACCTGCCAGAACAGAGGGCTAAACCCCTCCCCTTACTCTAAAGGCCACCCATGGCCTTTAGAGCTCTAACTGGGTCCAGCCTGTTTCAGCTTTCGCGACATATTCAATAGTGAGGAGGTTTTTCCTGACCACTCATACCACTGCCAGGGTCATTCATAATGGCTGCAATTGCTTGCTTTAATAGAGTCACCTGATCAATTAATTGGTCTATTTGTTGTTGCTGCTTAATTAACACTTGGTTCAGCTGATCAATCGTATCATCTTGAAAAGCCAGCTTAGTTTCCAGATCAATTAATTTATCTTCTAAGCTTTGTTTAGTCATCGGCATACTGCAAATAGGTAGTAAACAACGTACGCAGCTTGTCTTTTATTTGTACAACTGTTGCGTCATCATAAGGTTTTCTGGCCACTTTCCCCCACACAGGCTGCGGCCAGGCAGCATCTTTTTCATTTCGAGCAATTACATGAATATGCAGCTGTCTTACTTGATTACCTAAAGTCGCTACATTCATTTTAGTGGCTGCAAATAAATCTTTAAGTTTTTCTGCTACATAACTGATTTCCCACATCAGCTGCTGCTGATCCTCTTCAGATAGCTGAAATAGTTCCTGAACTTCAGGTACTCGAGGTACTAAAATAAACCAAGGGTAATTAGCATCATTCATGAGCAACAACTGTGACAATTTAAAATCACCGATCAAACAGGTGTCAGCAGTTAATTGAGCATCAAGTTGAAAAGTATCCATAAACCTCCAAAAATTTATTCACTGGTTTGTTTACTTCATTTGCTTTAGAAACTACTGCTTTAGGCGCTAGAGCCCTGGAAGTAACAGGGCATTCTGGTGCTATAAGTTTGAATCGGCCAAAGCATAGTACTGGTACCAAGGAACGTGCACGCCCCTAATCAAACTATCTCAGATTCTGGCAATTTATACTACATTTGGATATATGCAACAGTTAAAGGCTTTTAGGGTGACAAACCCTGCTCTCACAGCGTAGAATGGCAATCTTTTTTCAATCAGGTACTGGTTAGCCTACAATTATGCGATTAAGCCAATACTTAGCTCCAACACTAAAAGAAACCCCAACAGATGCAGTGGTTATTAGCCATCAGCTAATGCTGCGCGCCGGTATGATTCGTAAGTTAGCCTCAGGCTTATATACCTGGCTACCGTTAGGGTTAAGAACCTTACGCAAAGTAGAGCGTATTGTCCGCGAAGAAATGGACCGCTCTGGTGCCCAAGAAGTACTGATGCCTGCTGTCCAGCCAGCTGAATTATGGCAAGAAACTGCTCGCTGGGATAAGTTTGGTCCCGAGCTATTAAGAATTCAAGATCGTCACCAGCGCGACTTCTGTGTTGGTCCAACTCATGAAGAAGTGATCACCGATATCGCCAGAAATGAATTAAACAGTTACAAACAGCTACCTGTGAATTTTTATCAAATTCAAACCAAGTTTCGTGATGAAACTCGACCACGTTTTGGGGTCATGCGTGCCCGTGAGTTTTTAATGAAAGATGCCTATTCATTTCATATTAGTAGCGAATCTTTACAAGCAACTTATCAGGTAATGTACGACACTTACAGCCGTATTTTTGACCGTTTGGGCTTAGACTATCGAGCAGTATTAGCCGACACAGGCAGCATCGGCGGCAGCGCTTCTCATGAGTTTCATGTACTGGCAAAATCGGGAGAAGATGCCATTGCATTTAGCGATAGCAGTGAATATGCAGCCAATATTGAAAAAGCGGAAACTTTACCATCCACAGAAAGCTGTCCTACAGCAAGTCAAGAACTGAAAAAAGTTGCTACCCCTGAGGTACACACTATTGACCAACTTTGTCAGTTTTTATCAGTTGAAGCCAGTCAAACGTTGAAAACATTAATTGTGGTTGGTCAAACAGAAGAAAATGAGCCCGTAAAACTCGTAGCCCTCGTTATTCGAGGTGATCATGAGCTCAATGAAATTAAAGCGTCTCATTTACCTGAAGTCACCAGCCCTCTTACTTTTGCTACTGATGAACAAATAAAACAAGTTGTCGGCTGTGAGCCTGGCTCACTTGGCCCTATTGGTTTATCTATTCCTGTGATCGTTGATTATAGCGCTGCTCATTTAGCTGACTTTATTTGTGGCGCTAATGAAAATGGCTTTCATTTAACAGGAGCTAACTGGGAAAGAGACTGCCAATATACCCAAACTGCTGACTTGCGTAATATTATTGAAGGTGACCCAAGCCCTTGTGGCAAAGGCCATATAAATATTAAACGCGGCATTGAAGTTGGTCATATTTTCCAATTGGGCGACAAATACAGTGAATCCATGGGTGCTACTGTTTTAAATGAAAATGGTAAAGCAGTTGCGATGAAGATGGGCTGCTATGGTATAGGTGTTTCTCGTGTTGTTGCTGCAGCGATTGAGCAAAACCATGATGAAAACGGTATTATCTGGCCAGATGCTATCGCACCTTTTCAGTTAGGTCTAATTCCATTAAATATGGATCGCTCTGACGCTGTCAAAAATACCGCTGAACAGTTATATCAACAGCTACAGCAAGCCGGGTACGATGTATTATTGGATGACCGGGATCGAAAAACCAGCCCAGGTGTTAAGTTTGCTGATATGGAGCTTGTGGGTATCCCCCACCGCCTTGTAATAGGCGATCGCGGCTTAGAAAAAGGCATTATCGAATACAAACACCGAGCCAGCGATGAAAAGATCGAAGTACCACTGGGTGAGTTGATGACGTTTTTATCAGGCAAGGTTTCTATAAAATAAGCGTGTCTATCAAATAACAATTAAAACCTGAGACATTACCTAATTATCAGCTATGCTTCACTTTGGTCGGCCAACCTATAATGCTTTCCACTTCATTCAGTGGAAAGCAGTTAAACTTCTGCTCTGCTTACTAGGCTGCCTGAATAGTGCAAATGTGGCCGCAAGTGCACAACAACTGCCAGATGCAGAAATGCGGGCCTATTTAAAAAATACTATTGCTAAAGCAGATAGCTTTCATGATCGCTTTGATGCAGAAGTGTGGTTAGTCGATATGTCAGGTCGACTAAAACGCTATGTCAAGGACCATAAAAAGCGCTTAGAGATTCTTCGACTAGTCCATAAAGAAGCCTCTCAAGCAGGCTTGCAACCAGAGCTAGTGCTTTCTGTCATTCATGTGGAAAGTTTATTTAATCATTTTGCCATTTCCCGTGTCGGTGCCCAAGGGCTTATGCAAGTGATGCCTTTTTGGAAAAAAGAAATTGGCAGGCCCAACGATAACTTAACTGATATTGCCACCAATATTCGCTATGGTTGCACAATTCTTAGTTACTACCTAAAAAAAGAAAAAGGCAACCTCACCCGAGCACTAGCTAGATATAACGGCAGCTTAGGCAAAACCTGGTACCCTAGCCGTGTATTTACTGCCTGGAATCGCTTTTGGCAGGCTCGTTAACGTTCTTTTAGCTATCCTTATAACTACTGTTGTATGCTTTTTTACACATAGGCCACTAACAAGTAACAAAACCTTCGCTAGCTTCGCTCTCAGCATCGGCCACCTTAAGCTCATTAACTACAGCCATCGGTGGCCCCTCTTCCAGCCACTCAAGCAGTTTAGCTACGGATACTTCATTGCCACACATAAATACCTCAACCCGACCATCCTCAAGATTTTTGGCATAACCACTAATACCTAACTGATCAGCTTGCTGTTTAGTTGAAGCACGAAACCAAACGCCTTGCACCTTTCCAGACACCCAAGCTTTTTTATACACCTTGCCCATGTTTGTTACCTTTTTTTGAGGGTAATTATGAGAGCTTCCCTTATTTATATAAGCTTATCACTTGGTGAATTGACTCTGCTGTTTGTGGCCCCAATAATGTTTTTACAGGCTTGCCAGCTGGGCTAATCAGTACAGTAAAAGGCAACACATTGGGCCTACTAAACTGGTAATATTCTCTAGGGTCTTGCTGCAACACCGAAAATGCTATTGCTAAATCCTGTATTTGTTTATTTAACTCTACCTGATCAGGCAAATCAAAGTTCACCCCAAGCACTTTGATATTATTATGCTGTTGATCAAGCTGATTGAGCTCAGGCACTTCTTTACGACAAGGGGAGCACCAAGCAGCCCAATAATTGATAAGTAACCACTGCCCTTTATATGACTCTAACTCAACTGTTTTATTATTGTGATCATAAAAAACTGCTTTACTACAGCCAAATATACTTAAGCAAAGCAGGCAAACAGTCACTATCCTAAACATAAAGGGGTTCCTTCGACTATTAATTACTTTTTTATGGGCACTTTCATTAACACCGGTTTTTGCCCACAGAAGTATAACCAAAGCGAATGGTTTTTAGCGACGACAACAAACCCTAACATCCATTCGAATTTAGGTATAACAACAGTTATTGTACAAGCTGGTTGCTAATGTATCAGGCAGTAGTCATGTTATCAGTTCCAAAGCAACAAATTACCAGAAACATTGTCATCAATTGCACACCACAGGCAATCAAACAAGAATTAAAAGACTTACCTATCCAGGATATGCCGTATACCCTGCGCCAAACCTGTGCACTATTGGCTCTCATTAATCGTACCCAAATTAACGACAATAAACGTTTAGGCATTATGCAATGCTTTGACTATGCTTTTCGCAACCTTGACGAGCATTATCACTTACGCAATCCTCAAGCACTGCTTCATAGTACCAACAAAGAAAAAGACAAACTGGCTGAGCTAAAACAGGAAATGGCTTACGGCTACAAAACCATTTTATTAGAAGCCATTGCCCGAAATGACCTTACCCACAAGCCTATAGCAGAAATTATTTATATGGCGATGTATTATCTCGGCCACAGTATTATGCAGTGCTATGATAATTACACACTACCAAATAACGACCTTTGGTATGAAATAAACCAGCTCTATAGTTTCGCAGAGCGTTATCAAGTGCACCGGGTAACAATTGGCAGAGCATTTTCTTTACCTGCAGCCAACACTATAGAAGACTATTTTAAACAAATATTGTTAGTAGAGCTTGCTAATCCTTATCAGCTAAGCCCTAGTGAAAGTTGGCAGGTGTATAGCTATTTAGGCCATTGGGTCAAGCATGTAAAGCTACTGAATGAACCTCAATACCTGAATCACTCTGAATATTTTTTATTAGATTTAGACAGTCAGCGGTGTCCTCACCAGATTTTTGCTCCCCCACAGCCCGACCAGCACAGCTTTCGTTATCTCACACCCGATCGGCTTATCGCTCTCATCGAACAGCATATCAATACCTTACGGGGTGGCCACCGGCCTGCTGAAATTGGCATCCCTAACAGCAATAACAACAAACGAGCCATTGAGTTATTAATGGTCATCGAGCGTCAGTGGCAACATTTGAAACATCGCCAAGGACTTAGGCTACCTTGTGACTCGTTTACTGCAGTGGCCTGGGGTGTAGATACAATTCACGAGATATTAATTCCAAGTGACAACCTACCCATTCAGACCAGCGGCCAACATCGCGCTACAGGAAAAATGGTGAATGAGAGCCCCGGGGGTTATTGTTTAAAAATAAACCAGGCGTTAATGAGTGAATTTTACAATGGCCAAATCATTGCCATGCGCAGTGACAAACAATCTCACCCTCGCTGGCTATTAGGGTTTGTGCGTTGGCAACAGCAGTTGCCCCAGACAGGTAGCAGCTTAGTGGGTATTCAGTATTTAAAAGGGCATGTTCGCCCTGTAACCTTACACCCCATTCAAAAGCTGTCTAAAAAGCAAACGTTAGCCGGTTTAATGCTGACCAATCAGGAGAATGATGGCAAGCAACAACATTCATTGCTTGCTTCAGCAGGTAGCCTAGCCCTGGGTAGAGAACTTAAGCTGGTAGTACCACAAAAACAAAAAGGTTATGAAATTCAAACCAATCATCTGCTAAACCATACTCCTCTTGTTGAACAATATTCTTTTAAGGCTTTTGCAGCTTAACAGGCTTATTATCACCTTGCTGAGCAATTAATGAGACGACATTACCAGATAGCTGTTTAGCCGCTGCCTGGTTAGTACTATTCAGTTTTTCAACTAACTGCTTGGCCCAGGGAGGCAGCTGACCAGGCTTAAGTAAAGCTAACTCTTCACTGCTAGGTAGTGGCCATGGTAGTCCTTGAATAAACGGCCAAAGTGGTACTTCAGCTAAGTCGCGAGCCAATATCAGTTCATTCTCTTCATTTTTAGTGACAATCCCTTGAGTCAATAAATAGTTGGTGTATTGCTCCCAGTCTTCTAGTGCCATTCCCCACCCCATTGTTCGTACATCCTTTAACTCAGTAGGTTTTCCATGCTGAAACTGCTGCCAAAATGTAGCTAACACCATTAACATCCCAACAGTTTTAGGTATAGGCTGTTGCCGGGTAACTTCCTCCAACACTCCTAAGGCACGAATCAGCTCCGCGCCTAACAATACAATAACCCAGGATAAGTAAATCCATAATAGAAAAATTGGCACAGCAGCAAAGGCACCATAAATAAGTTGATAAGTCGGTGTTAATGTAACAAAGTAGGCAAACCCTTGTTTTGCTACCTCAAACAGTAATGCAACAATAGCGCTACCAATTAAGGCGTGCTTAAATCTGACTGGGCGATTAGGCACTGCCATATAAATCAAACAGAAAGCAGCCGTGCTTAATAACAAAGGTACTACCCGTAAGATAATTTGCTCGCCGCCCAGCAGGGAGGTAGCATCACTAAATAATTTTAACGAGGTTAAATAAGAACTGAGAATAAAACCGGCACCCAAGAGTATTGGCCCTAAACTTAAAATGGCCCAGTACAATAAAAAGCTTGCCATACCTCTTCGGCTTTGTCTTACATGCCAAATCGCATTTAGCGCCCCTTCAATGGTCCTGAGCATCATAAATGCAGTGATTATCAAAAAAATCACACCCACGACTGTTAAGCTTCTAGCCTGCTCAGAAAACTGCATCAGGTACTGTTGTACTTTATCACCGGTATTAGGCAAAAAATTACTGAAGATAAATGACTGAATTTGCCCCCCAACATCCTGAAAAGCAGGGATTGCAGCAAACATGCTATAAGTAACCGTCATCAAGGGAACCACAGCAAACAGGGTGGTATAGGTCAATGCTGCTGCACTGTTTAAGCAGCCATCGGCAGCAAATCGTTGACCAATATGAATCAATAAGCGCTTAACCGTTATCCACCCCTTATTCATTGTTCTCCCCCATTTGATATAATCCCCCACCAAGTACATCTCCAGCCATTACATCGATAGAACCTAAGGTAACAGCCCCTATGAGCAACGTCACTATTTATCATAATCCTCGCTGTTCAAAGTCCAGACAAACACTGCAGCGTATCGAGGCAAAAAATATTAACCCCGACATTATCCGTTACCTGGAAACCCCGCCCACTGCAGCGGAGCTGAAAAACATCCTGCAACTGTTGGGTCTCTCCGCCAAACAGCTCATCCGTACCAGTGAAGCAGAATACAAAACCTTGGCCCTGGATCTTGAAACAGCAACTGAAGATCAATTAATTACTGCCATGGTCCAACACCCCAAACTGATTCAACGCCCTATTGTGATTGCCAATGGCAAAGCGGTTTTAGGCCGTCCACCTGAAAATGTTGATGAGATTCTTTAGCAATGGCTAGTCCTTATATTTTAGTACTTTATTACAGTCGGCATGGCGCTACCCAACAGCTGGCTCAGTTAATTGCTCGCGGCGTAGAACAAGTGTCGGGCATTGAAGCGCGGCTGCGTACAGTACCTGCTGTTTCTACTGTATGTGAGGCAACCGCCGACAGCATTCCTGATCAAGGCGCTATTTATTGTACTGAAGATGATTTACGTTATTGCACAGGCTTAGCCATCGGCAGCCCCACCCGGTTTGGTAATATGGCAGCGCCACTTAAATATTTTTTAGATGGCACCAGTGCTTTATGGCTGTCAGGCGCATTAATTAATAAACCTGCGACAGCATTTACTTCAACAGCCAGCCTCCACGGTGGGCAGGAAACCACTTTATTAAGCATGTTATTGCCTTTATTGCACCATGGAATGGTGTACTCTGGTATTCCTTACAGCGAACCAGCATTATTAGCAACTACAACAGGTGGTACACCTTATGGGGTAAGCCATACGGCTGGACCAGACAATGACTGGGAAATATCGGACAGTGAATCGCAATTATGCTTGGCAACCGGAAAGCGCATTGCTGAGCTGGCTTTACAACTGTCTCCCCTACAAAAGCAACCTCCACCACAATAGCAGCCTACTTAAGCTGCTTTTATTTAGTTAGTATTTTATATGCCTGAATTTAACCACCCTACTGTTAGTCGGCTTTATCAAATTAACGTACTTTTGCTTACGTTATTGTTAGCCACTTTAACGCTCTGGATTTTTGTGATTAACCCCCCTAGCGTGGACCGACCTTACATTATCTGGCTGGTGCAAATTGTGCCGATTGCTATCACCATACCAGGGATACTAAAAGGCAATCCAAGAAGTTTTGCTTGGTTGTGTTTTATTATTTTGCTGTATTTTACCTCTGCGGTTCTCAACACCTATGAATCGCCAAGTGAGTTATATGGCTGGATCAAACTAAGCCTTTGTATAAGCTTGTTTATAACCGCGATGATGTATATTCGCTGTTACTATCGGCTGAATGGGGCCAAACAGTGAACAAATAACAACCGTGAATGAGCAAGAGCTTATAGCCCTTGCCAAAAATTGCTAAGCAGCCTGTATGGCAGGTGAGCTGGCAGTTGACTTTTAAGACGACCGGTCGTACGCTTTTAGATATGAAGAACTCAGCAAAAGCCCAAGATACACGTAGCGCGTTAATCGAAGCGGGTATCGAACAGCTTTCGAACTATGGCTACCACGGGACTGGCATCAAACAAATTTTGGATGCAGTCAACGTACCTAAAGGCTCGTTTTATAATTACTTCCCCAGCAAAGAAGCCTTTGTTGCAGATCTTTTAACCCATTACATACAAAGCCATCTTGATGAACAGGACGCCTTTACAGCCAACAGCCGAGCGAGCCCATTAAATACGTTGCGCCAACTTTTTCAGAAGGGCATTGAGCGCTATGAAGCTCAAGGTTGCCAGCAAGGCTGCCTGATTGGCTGCTTGGCTGCTGAAATAGGCAGCACTAAAGGCTTGTGCCAGAATGCGATGAAAGCCGCCGCTCATGCTTGGGAGGAACGCATCACCACTCTCATTGAGCAAGCACAGCAACAAGGAGAGGTTAGACAAGACCTCCCAGCTGCTGCTCTAGCACGTTTAGTGTGGAGTTGCTGGGAAGGTGCATTATTGCGAATGAAACTGGAAGGTAAAGTCGACCCACTGCAAGACGTCATCGACCATTTTATCGATAGACTACTCGCAGTCTAATACCGAAAAGAGAGGCCTGAAGGTCTTTCTTTTTTGCGCCAAAATAAGACGACCGGTCTATTAAAATAGTACAAATAACACATAACAGGGAGCACACCAAATGAATAAGTTGGATATGAATACCTTTTATGGTGGCAACGCAAAAAGCGTAAAAACTTCAATTCCAAAAAACATTCAGAGAAACGAGAATAAAAAGGCAGCTGTAGTATGAAAAAAATTCTTCCACCACTCCATCCACGTGATCCTAAAGAAGCCCATCGTGCCGCTACTCAGTTGGAGTTATTTTTCGATTTGGTTAGCGTCATCGCAATCGCAGCGCTCACCGCCAGTTTTCATCATGCACTGAGCGAAGGTCACGGTCTTGAAAAACTCCCTAACTTTCTACTCATCTTTGTTTCCATTTGGTGGGTATGGATGAATTACACCTGGTTTTCATCTGCTTTTGATAACGGTGATGCAACCTTTCGAATATTCAGTTTCTTGATCATTACCGGGGAACTGATATTCACCGCCGGCGTACCCTATGTATTTAAAACCTTAGATTTCAGTTTCACCCTATTGGGGTGGATCATCATGCGATTGGGCATGGCACTACTGTGGTTAAGGGCTGCCCTGGCCAGCCACCGAGTCAAACCTGTTGCGCTACGCTATTTATTTGGTATTTTGCTGGCCCAAACCCTTTGGACACTGCTGTACTTTTCTATCGAGCCAGGTACTTCATTATTTTTAGCACTAGCTTGCGGTATTTTTGCCTTGGAATTTTTGGTGCCTATCGTCGCTGAACAAGCTGGCAACACGCCCTGGCACCGACATCACATCGTTGAACGCTACGGATTATTACACATCATTGTGTTAGGTGAGGTCCTACTCTCTATATCCTTCATGTTTCGTGGATTATTTGAGGATGGAATGGGCGTTAATACCATCATAGCTGCACTTTCTGCTTTAACCATTGTGTTCGTAATCTGGTGGTTGTATTTCATCGAAACGGCTCACCTAAAAAGCTCAAAGCCATCGGATCAATTTATATGGAGTTACATACATGTGTTTTTATTTGTATCAACCTCCATATTAGGCGCTGGGTTTGCCGGTTATTTAGATTTTTTACAAGGGCATTCGCATAGCAGCGCCACAACGCTTATGTGGTACATCCATCTGTCAATCACCTGCTATTTATTTACCCTATGGCTAATACGAGACCGTTTTGAGCCTCACTCAATCACCCGCTCCGTTTTGCTCATAGCCAGCCTCTTTTTCGCAACCACTCCGCTATGGAATTCAAGTCTAGCCATCACCAGCATGCTGATGCTGCTTACACTAATCATAAGAGCAGGTTGTGATCAGGTGCCCAGCCCTCTATTAGCATCAACGCGCTTAAAATAAACTCATTACCAAAAAGGCATAAATAAATGAAAGCTTCTCACTCTTACACTTTGATCATTGGCGCCGGCCAGGGGCTTGGGCGTTCACTGGCATTGAAGTTTGCTCAAGAAGGCCACAACATCGCCTTAATGGCACGCAAAACTCAAACCATTGAAAACATCGCATCTGATGTTATGGCATTGAACCAAAAAGCCCTGTGCATTGCCGCAGACGTTACGGATATCGGTAGCATTACGAAAAGTATCCAACAGACTCAATCAGAATGGGGTACACCGGATGCTGTGATTTATAACGCCGGCGCCTTACAACCCGGTACCGTAATAGAGTTAACGCCAGAGCAATTTGAATCCCTATGGAAAGTCAACTGCATGGGTGCCTTTTTGGTTGCCAACACAATACTGCCAGCCATGATAGCGCGCGGATCAGGCTCTTTCCTATTGACAGGCGCTACCGCTTCCATTCGCGCCAGTGCAAAAGTCCCAGGTTTTGCTGTAGGAAAATTTGGTCTTAGGGCGCTAGCACAATCCATGGCACGTGAATATGGACCACAGGGTATTCATGTTGCCCACGTATTACTCGATGGCATGATCGGTAATGCGGCGCCTCTCATTCAGTCAACTAAACAAAATTTACGGCATATGAACCCTAACGCCATTGCAGCAGAATATTGGAAGCTACATCAACAACACCCAACAACTTGGACATCCGAGCTAGACCTACGCACCGCCATTGAACACTTTTAAACACCCGTAGGGGAAGTAAAACCAAATGTCAAAAAATCATCCCCCCATTTTAAGCACTCAACGCTTGACTCAACAAGAATGTAATAATATAACATTACAATCTTTCCGTTATTGATATCATGGACTATAAACAGTCGCTTTAGCACGAGTTAGTGCTGTATCAAAAAAGTTTAGGAGCCAACATGAAGTCAAAATACCTGGTTACAGCTGTTCTTGCCTCTACCCTGTTTAATATCACCTACGCCAAAGAAGGCCATCAACAGCATGATGCTCATGAGCATGGCCACGCCCAATTGAATATTGCTCAGGAAGGCAGCACCGTCACCATGCAGTTTATTTCCCCTGCTATGAATATTGTAGGGTTTGAGCATCAGCCTAAAACAGAAGAACAAAAAACACAGGTCAAACAAGCGATTAAACAGCTGGAAAATGGTAATGCTTTATTTGGATTCCCTGAAAAAGCCGGGTGTAAACTCACCAGTGCTAAAGTAGAAACAGCATTGATGGAAGCGCATGATGACCATGACGACGAGCATGGTGAAAAAGAGAAACATCATAAAAAAGACCACCACGATGATGAAGACCATCATGATGAACATAAAGAAGAAAGCCACAGCGAATTTGAAGTAGAATACAGTTTTAGCTGCAGTCAACCAAAGCAGTTCCACCAGTTGCAGGTACGCCTATTTGAAACCTTTAAGGGCATTGAAGAAGTACGCACTCAATATATTAGTGATAAAGGCCAACAAGGATTTGAGTTAACCCCTAAAGTTTCAGTTTTTAATCTACCTTAATAGTGGTTTTCCCGGTTTATTCACTGAACAGCTGCTAGCGAGCCTCTACAATCAGCCGCAAGCAAAACATTAAGGTATTAGTAGCCAAATATTCAACATGGAACATATCCACTTAACTAACGTGCAATACAGCTGGCAACCCGGCCAGCTCACTATTGATATTCCTGAACTGGTCATCGAGCGTCACTCCAGGGTATTTATCAAAGGGCCCAGTGGTTGCGGTAAAACAACCTTACTTGGTTTATTAGGTGGCATTATGTTGCCTAACCAAGGTAGCATTAATTTATTAGGTACTGATGTTGCCAAACTATCCAGCATTCAGCGAGACCATTTTCGTAGTGAGCATATTGGCTTTATTTTCCAAATGTTTAATTTGCTGCCTTACCTATCAGTAGTAGATAACATTATCTTGCCCTGCCGTTTTTCAAAGCAGCGTAAACAAAAAGCGCTGGCAGAATATGCCAGCTTACCAACAGCAGCTATGTCACTGCTGGCACAGCTAGGTTTAAACCAACCTGATTTACATCAGCGTAAAGTCACTGAACTGAGTATCGGCCAACAGCAACGGGTTGCTGCAGCCCGTGCCCTGATTGGCCATCCGGAGCTGATTATTGCCGACGAGCCTACTTCTGCGCTTGATACCGATGCCCGTGAGGGTTTTCTTAAATTGCTATTTGATGTATGTGAAAAGGCTGGTGCTACCCTGCTTTTTGTCAGCCACGATGGCACGCTTGAACACTTATTTTCCAACACTTTGGATATGCGCCTGATTAACAAGGCCAGTCAAACAACAGCCAGCGAGGTTGCCTAACAATGGCTGTCATGAGTCTTGCTTGGCATAGTCTACTAAACCGAAAAGTGACAGCTTGCCTGACCGTCCTGGCAATAGGTCTTAGCGTTACCTTGTTGCTAGGCGTTGAAAAAATTCGTCATGAAGCAAAACGTGGCTTTATCAGCACCATTTCAGGCACCGATTTAATTGTGGGTGCCCGAACGGGGCCTGTACAGCTTCTGCTGTACTCTGTATTTCGTATTGGTGATGCCACTAATAATATTGCGTGGGAAAACTACCAGCACTTTGCGAACCACAAAATGGTGAAGTGGAGTATTCCCTTTGCCCTTGGTGATTCCCATAAAGGCTACCGGGTTCTGGGCACTAACCAGGCTTATTTTGAACATTATCGCCACGGAAATAAGCAGCGCTTAAAACTCGCTCAAGGTAAGCGGTTTACTGATTTGTATGATGCGGTCATCGGAGCTGAAGTAGCCAAAAAGCTGGGCTATCAGCTGGGTGATAAGGTTGTTTTGGCTCATGGTGCAGGCAAGGCTAGCTTTGTAAAACATGATAATCAGCCTTTTCAAATTACTGGTATTTTAGCCCCCACTGGCACACCGGTTGACCAAACCATTCATGTTTCTCTAGAAGCTATTGAAGCAATCCATCTAGGCTGGGAACGTGGTACTCCCTCTGCATTAGCCAAGTCCATTACCCCAGACCAGGCTCGTCAGTTAGACTTACAACCAAAAACGATTACTGCTTTTTTACTAGGACTTAAAAGTAAAATCGGTACGTTTGTATTACAGCGAGAAGTGAATAAGTTTGAACAAGAACCCTTGCTAGCCATTATTCCTGGGGTTGCTATTACTCAGCTCTGGCAGTTAATTGGTACCGCAGAAAAAGCCCTTTTGGTTATTTCAGGCTTTGTTGTAGTCACTGGTTTAATTGGTATGCTGACTACTATTTTAACTTCATTGAGTGAACGCCGCCGTGAAATGGCTATTCTCCGCTCAGTAGGCGCCCGGCCTTTTCACATTTTTAGCTTAATGATTAGCGAAGCCGGACTCATTGCCATTTTAGGCTGTCTAACCGGCATTGGCTTTTTATATGGTTTAATGGCTATTGCCCGACCCATTTTTATGGAGCTTTATGGCATTCATATTCAAATTAGCTTTCTTACTCAGCACGAAATAATGCTACTTAGTATTGTAATTATAAGTGGCTTTTTTATGGGTATTTTCCCCGCCTGGCGTGCTTATAAAAACTCATTAACCGACGGAATGACAATTAGGACTTAGCATGGCTAAATTAAATGTCAAAGCTGCACTAATGAGCGCAGTGTTATTATTTTCACCCGCACTCACACAAGCAGATGTAAAAACGCTCCAGTGGGAAGACTTAGTACCAGAAGATATGCGTAAAGCCTTTTTGGAAGAACAAGCACCAAAAGACATTAACGCCCTAGCTGAAGCGCTAACCAAACAGGCCAAGGAAAAAACCAAAGGCACTGCTTCTGCTCCTGTCGTAGTTGCTTTAGACAAAAAAGAAGTCAAACTACCTGGCTATATTGTGCCACTTGACATGAAAGATGATGGTTCAATTACTGAGTTTTTATTAGTGCCTTACTTTGGTGCCTGTGTCCATGTGCCACCCCCACCACCTAATCAGGTCGTTCATGTTATTCATGAAAAAGGTCTTAATCCAGATGCATTGTATGATCCTTTTTGGGTGACAGGCACTCTAAGTATCACTGGGATTGAAACTGAGCTGGCGCAGGCAGGTTACACAATGAAAGCCAAACAGGTTGAGCTGTACACTGAGCCAGCAGAAGAAGAGCAACCTCCCGCAAGCAAAGAGCAGCAAGACAAGCCGAAAAAACAAGGCTCTCAAAGTCAGGATCAAACTGAACCCGCTGAACAGAAAAATTCTACTACCTCTGAAAAACCAAGTAGTGATAAGAAAGCAGGTTAATGCTAAAAAGTGAACGCTACCACTCCATAGTGGCTTTTACAAAAGGAATAGTTAACTTTCTTTTGGCTGAGAGTGAAGCTGAATCAAGCTGGTTTAATACATCAAACAGCTTAACCATTTCACGGGGGGAGCGATAGATAATGTAACGAGCCACGTCTTCTGTTAATTCAAGCCCACGCTGCTGGGCTCTCAACATCAATACCCCCACTTTATCCTTATCAGATAAGCCATTAATTTTTAATACAAGCCCCCAATTAAGCCGTGACTTGAAATCCGCTAACTGAATAGGTAAGTGATTAGGTGATTGAGTAGCACCCACAATAAGACGATTGCCAATTTGCCGAATGCGATTAAATAAATGAAATAGCGCCTCTTCCCAGACAGGATCACCTGCAATAGCTTCCAACTCATCAATACAAATCAGGTCAAGCGCTTCCAGGCCTTCAAGTAATGCCGTATCACAATCAAGCAGCTCTGACATTGGTAGATAAACACTCGTCATTTTAACGCTATCTGCCTGGTGGCAGGCAGCCTGAAGCAAGTGGGTGCAACCAACCCCACCGGGACCATACAGAAACACCACCGGCTCTATATTGTCCAGACTTGTTTGCTCTAGATCTATTGCCGCGACGACTGCTTCATTACCAACCGCGTAAAAGTTGGCAAACGTCGCATCATCCCGTAAATAAATGCCCAGCGGGAGTTGTACAGGCAAACTCATACTGTTGTTCAATCATCTTGTTGTGTAGGCTCTGGCGCAGTATGGTATAAATCACTCAGTTTATAAATATCATGGAGATGGCGCAACAACACCATAATAATCGCCGCCACAGGAAGGGCAATCAAAATACCAACAAACCCAAATAGCTGACCACCGGCTAGAATAGCGAAAATAACCGCTACTGGATGTAATCCTATCCGATCACCTACTAATAAGGGGGTTAATACCATCCCTTCCAAAATTTGACCCACTATAAAAACAACCACTACCCCAACAAAAGGCAGCATACTATCAAACTGGAATGCCGCTGCAATTAATGCAGCACCAATACCAATGGCAAATCCCATATACGGCACAATACTCGCCAGCCCTGCTATCAGCCCAATAATCACAGCAAACTGCAAGCCAACTATCCAAAGGCCAGTGGAGTATATTAACCCTAAACACAACATAACTATAAGCTGGCCTTTCAAGAAAGCACCTAACACTTCATCACATTCACTAGCCAGCTGCCTAACTACAGGCTCAATACTGCGAGGCAATAGACTACTAATCTTTGCCATCATGATGTCCCAGTCTCGAAGCAAATAGAATGTGACAACTGGCACTAAAAACAAATTCGCCAACGCTGTGACTATTGCCACACCCGATGCTGTGGCTGACTTAATTATTGGCGTTAAAAAGCTACCGGCATCGCGCCAAGTAGCCGTAATATGTTGGGTAATCGTATCTAACTTGAATGCACTTGGCTCTATACCTAACTGGGTGTGCAATATAGGAATCACATTCACTTGCAGCCATTGCTGCCAGATAGGTAAGTTTTGAATTAGGTTTTTTATTTGTAAAATCAATTGAGGCAACAAAATTATCAATAACAAAGTGCCCACGAATGACAATACAGTAAAAACTATTGTTACTGCCCAAGTTCGACTCAACCCTTTTGCTTCTAGTTTATCAGCAATCGGATCGCCTAAATACGCTAACACCATACCAACTAAAAATGGGGGAAGAATGGGTTTTAGTAGATAAATTAGAGCTATTACGATCAGTAATATCCCTAAAATAAACCAGCGCTGTGAGTCTGTAATCATACTTTTGCCCGTTCCCTTAAATACTGTCGCCCCCATACCCAAACATAGTCAGCGCCACTTAAAATAGTAACTGTTAACGTAATTAGTATTAATCCTTCCGCCAGCCAAATGGGGATACTCACAATCATAGCCAGATTAATGATCAACAGTATGGCTAATATAATTTGACAAAAGGTACTGAGTTTTCCAAGGGAGGTCGGTTTAAAGTCGTAAGGGCCCACTAAGTGATGATAAGCGACAGCGCCACTCACAATAATAAAGTCTCTACCTAGAATAACAGCCGTTAGCCACCAAGGAATAATGCTGGTTAACGTTAGCATGATGTAGGTAACGACTAGCAAGAGCTTATCAGCTAACGGGTCAACCATTGCTCCAAATCGGGAGTGCCAATTAAAACGTCGAGCAAGAAAGCCATCCAGACCATCTGACAACCCTGCGACAATGAACAAGATAAATGCCAGTTGATATGCTCTCCACCATAGGGCTAAGGCTACTGGTATAACCAACAGCAGCCTGATCACTGTAAGCACGTTTGGAATGTAACTTAAACTCAAAGCAGGACTCATGAAACAGTAGGCATGTGGTGCTTTACAAAAGCAATTCTGCCCCACCGCTCTACAATGACTGTTAGGATAACTAGTGCCACTTATTTATAAGTCGTAGCACTAGCTACTATAAGGGCGTTTTTGTGAAATTCAACACAGAGACCTGGAATCACTCTCTACCCATTATTCGCTGCATATATTCTTTCACTTAACACCCCTACTACTATTTTGTTACCGCTAGTTTTATTACCGCTACTCTTTCACCCATTGATACACCAACTGTCGTGATGCACCTTCAGTACTTTGTGGCGCATCAATTAATTGCATATAGCCACTGGTTTCCAACTCATCTTGCAATGCATTCACATCACCTTTTAGCACTAGCTCAAAGCTTGCTTGCGAGTCAGTCACTTCCAGCAAACTCACCTCTTCAACAACAGCGAGTTTCTCCAAAAACTTGCTGACTGAAGCATAGGCCGTCAGCCCTTGTACTCCCTGTACTGTCAGTTGAAGCCCGCCTGTCGTTGTTGCAGGATCAGCTTGGTTTACTTGCTGCTTTGTATAGGCTCCAGATAGCTTGCTAGCGACCAGCTTGATCCCTGCTTGCATAAAGTCTTGCATAGACACTTTAGACAAATCTTCAACATATTGATTGCCTTGAAGCAATAATACCCAACGTCCACTGTATTGATTTGCTGATATAGCATAAATCCGTCCCGCCAGTACTGACTTTGCCTGATAACGGGTTGACGCTTTATTAATTGCATCTGAAAACAGTCCCCAGGCATCTACTTCTGACAGGGAACTACTGTCTTCAAAATCCATTATAGGAAGAATAAGTGGAATATGGTGCTGCTTTGCCTGAGCCTTTAGAGCATCAATGGTAGTTTCCTCTTCATCTTCTGAAGAGAAAATCTGCCTTTTACCACCTGGTTTTTCTTCAATCAGCCAAACCAACGTTTCTTCCCGTTGCTGATCCCAGGCATTAAAACCATTTTTTTTCAACAACAGGCGTACGGCAGTTGGATCAAAACTCACCGCCAATTGTTTTAATGATGCCTGTTCCCCATCACTGGCCTGGCGTTGCTCACCGTACTTCACCACATAACGACTGGCTTCTGCTGATGCCGCTTGAATCTCAGGGTGGCTTAACACCTCTTCACTGCCGGTTACCATTGTAACCACTTGCTTAAATGCTGCTTGAATCGCTTGCTGCTGAGACGCCTCTGTTTCATCTGCAAGCGGAACCACTGTTTCATAAAACTGCCGGTCCACTTCTGCCACCCCTTGCTGGATCATGCAAATGCTTACCAAGCAGCTCAATAGCAACTGTTTTATAAGTTTCATCTAATGGTCCTTGCCTTAAGTAACGACCTGTTAATTAACTGATTAACATCCCTCCTATCTGAACCCAGTTACAACCATGGCCTGATAGGTTAACAACTGCTAGAATACCGCAGCTCAAAAAGGGCCACGAAAAAAGTCGGCTACTCTTCAGACGACGATTTAGCCACTTTGTTCGTCATAACCCAGATTTTGATAATCCAGTTTAAAATTGTGTATTGACTGTTTACCCTCTGTATCAGGCCAATAAATTAACGGTTTCACTCCGGAAATACTACCCTGATTGCAGTGGAATCAACTGTTTACTACAAGTTAGGGATACCCATGACCCAACACAACGCTTCCTCAGACAAAGCCAAGTCCCTCAGCTACAAAGATGCTGGTGTCGATATTGATGCTGGCAACGCATTGGTTGAGCGCATCAAGTCTGTGGCAAAACGAACCAGCCGCCCTGGAGTATTGGCAGGTCTTGGTGGCTTTGGTGCCCTGTTTGAACTACCTAAGGGTTATCAAGAGCCAGTGCTGGTTTCAGGTACTGATGGTGTGGGCACCAAACTTAGATTGGCAATGGACCTCAATAAGCACGACACTATTGGTATTGACCTGGTTGCAATGTGTGTCAATGACTTAGTTGTTGCCGGAGCAGAACCTTTATTCTTTTTAGATTATTACGCTACCGGCAAACTGAATGTAGATGTTGCAGCAGATGTCGTTGCAGGTATTGGCCAGGGTTGTGAGTTATCAGGCTGCGCCTTAGTGGGCGGTGAAACTGCTGAAATGCCAGGTATGTATGAGGGTGAAGACTATGACCTGGCTGGTTTTTGTGTCGGCGTTGTAGAGAAAAGTGAAATTATTGATGGCAGCAAAGTAGCAACAGGTGATGTATTAATTGGGCTTGCTTCTTCCGGACCACACTCAAATGGTTATTCATTAATTCGTAAAATCCTTGAGGTGGCTGATGCCGATCTAACCCAAATTATTGGAGATGTCAGTTTAGCCGAAGCATTACTTGCCCCTACCCGGATTTATGTTAAACCCCTGCTTGAGTTAATGAAGACAGTACCCGTACATGCACTTTCCCATATTACCGGGGGTGGTTTTACTGAAAATATTCCTCGCGTATTGCCTGAACACTTGCAAGCGAATATTGATGCCGACAGCTGGACCATACCTGCCGTATTCAACTGGTTACAGCAAGCAGGCAATATTGATCAGACTGAAATGTACCGCACCTTCAACTGTGGTGTAGGCATGGTTATCTGCGTACCAGCTACTGAAGCAAAAACAGCAATTAGCCTGCTGCAGCAAGCAGGTGAAACGGCCTGGCAGCTCGGCACCATTAGCGAAAAAGCGAGCAGTGACTCACCTGCCGTTGTTATTAAGGGTGAGTAAACCATTCTTCACCTTTAGATTATTGGGGAAAAGGTTCAAACAATAAGTCTAGTGTCCGATATGGAATAACAGGCCATTCTTCCACCGCTCTAAAAGTCCATCCCTGGCCTTTAGAGCTAAAGCTGTTCTAGACAGCAGCTTCAGAATACCCTGTTACTCCATATCCGCTAGTTTTTGCAACAACCTCTTAATCTCAAGCCACTGTAATTGGTTATTAACATATTAGCCTCGACTAACGCTTTTACCCACACAGTCAAAGCGTTACTACTAAACAAAAAGTGACCAGGAATCTTACGCGAATGAAAAAGCCTATTAATGTTGTTGTTGTCATCTCTGGCAGTGGCAGCAACTTACAAGCACTCATTGATCAGGCTGCAGCAATTAATATTAATATTACGGGTGTCATTAGTAATATTGCTTCTGCCTATGGATTAACTCGTGCTGCTCAAGCCAATATTCCTACCCAAGTTGTTGACCATACCCAATTTTCAGATCGAACAACATTTGATACAGCATTAATGGCAGCTATCGATAGTTACCAACCAGACCTAGTTGTGTTGGCAGGCTTTATGCGAATTCTTACTCCAACGTTTACCAAGCACTATACTGGTCGTATGCTCAATATTCATCCTTCCTTGCTGCCCAAATACCGTGGCTTGCATACCCATAAACGAGCGCTGGAAGCTGGCGATAAAGAGCACGGCGCCACTGTACACTTTGTAACAGAAGAGCTTGATGGTGGTCCAAATGTGATCCAGGCCATTGTTCCAGTTGCAGGCTCAGACACTGAAGCCAGCTTGATGGAAAAAGTTCAACAAAAAGAACACAAAATTTACCCTCAAGCAGTTGCCTGGTTCGCGGAAGGCAATTTAAAAATGGAGCACAATAAGGCGTTCCTGCTGGGGGAAATGTTACCTCCTACAGGCAAGCGACTGCCAAACGATAATAGCAAGTGATGAGTCAAATGGACTTGCACGGGCAATACGTTTGGCTGGAACTAAACAAGCTAACAATTAGATGGATTACTATCGCTTATGATTAAAAAAGGCGTTCTAGCAATCGCAGCGAGTGTTTTATACCTAGTGAGTGCAGCTAGTGGGGTAAGCGCTGCCTCAATCAAACCTTTTAAAGCATCTTATGGAGCCAAAGCATCCAGCATTCCAGTAAAAGGGAGTGCTACCCGTGAGCTCAGCCTGAGTAAAGATGGCACTTATCAACTCAGCTTTAATGCGGACATCGTATTGGTAAACCTTAACGAAAGCTCTGCCTTCACTCTTGATGAAAAACAACAAGTTAAGCCTATTAGTTATCATTTCAGACGCGGTGGATTGGCTAAAAACAAAGAAATTAGCCTTAAGTTTGATTGGAATAACAAGCAGGCTCAGAACATTGCTGATGATAATGTAAAGCCTTTTGCTATACCCTCAGGAACCCTCGACAAAATCAGCTATCAATTTCAACTCCGCCAAGACCTCATCAATGACAAAAAAGAGTTGCATTACACCATTGCAGACGATGATGAGCTTAAAACTTATAAGTTCAACCGTGTTGGGGAAGAAATCATAGAAACCCCCATCGGCTCAGTAAAAGCAGTTAAAGTGGAGCGGGTTCGGGAAGGAGACTCCGACCGCCAAACACTGATTTGGTTTGCTAAAGACTGGGACTATTTAATGGTTCGACTCCAGCAAATTGAAGATAGCAAACGCTATGATATTTTCTTGAAAAGCGCTTCGATTGAAGGCCAGCAGTTAAAAACAAATTAATATATACCAGCCAGCGATTGCTCAACTCTTTGCAATCGCTGGCTGTTAATACTCCACCCAATAAGACTTCCTGATCTTATTCCTCTGCCCCCTATCATTTCTTCATATTTTCCAGCTTTTTCGACAATATTCTTTATGGATAGCTGACAAAAGGTACACTCAATATAAGATAAAACTCCAAACCTTTTCAGTGTCCAACCAATTACTCAATTCACCTTGAAAATAACAGAGAAAGGTACAATAAATGTTGATATTCAGTCATCCTTTGTGGAGGCCACTATGTTGAGGATAGCTTTGTTTATTGGTACTAATTTAGCTATTTTGGTCTTGCTCAGTATTACCTTCCAGCTCCTTGGAATTGAAAGCTTACTCCAGCAAAACGGGGTTGATTTAAATCTGACTGCCTTGCTTATCTATTCAGCCGTCATTGGTTTTGCAGGCTCTTTTATCTCTCTGTTTTTGTCTAAAACGCTGGCAAAAAGAAGTATGCGAGTACAAGTGATAAATCAGCCTAGCAATTCAGCAGAACAATGGCTGTTAAAAACTGTACAACAACAAGCCGACCGTGCAGGTATCGGAATGCCTGAAGTAGGTATCTTTCACCACCCTTCTCCTAATGCCTTTGCCACTGGTTGGAATAAAAATGCAGCACTGGTAGCAGTCAGCACCGGTTTACTGGAACATATGAGCCAAGATGAAGTGGAAGCGGTACTAGGCCATGAAGTCAGCCATATAGCCAATGGAGATATGGTCACCCTAACCCTTATCCAAGGCGTAATGAATACATTCGTTGTATTTCTGTCACGGGTCATTGGCTTTTTGGTTGACCGACTTGTGTTCAAAGTTGAGCGGGGGCATGGGCCTGCCTTTTGGGTTGTTTCAATTGTCGCAGAAATTGTCCTGGGTATTTTAGCAATGACAATTGTGATGTGGTTTTCTCGTTGGCGTGAGTTTCGAGCGGATGCAGGAGGCGCTTCACTCGCGGGCCGAAACAAGATGATTAATGCACTTCAACGTCTGCAATCAGCCCAAGGCGCACCCACTATGCCTGATGAAATGGCTGCTTTTGCAATTAATGCAGGACGTGTACAAGCACTGTTTTCTAGCCACCCACCGCTGGAAAAACGTATCGCAGCGCTACAGCAAATGTCATAACGCCATACAACGAAAAACTGGAAAGTTAGCCTATGAGACTGTTACACACTATGTTGCGGGTTGCAGATTTAGATCGCGCAATAAACTTTTATACTCAGGTAATGGGGATGAAGCTGTTGCGGCAATCGGAAAACCAGCAATACCGCTATACCCTTGCCTTTGTTGGTTATCAGGATGAAACCGAAGGGGCTGTAATCGAACTTACCTATAACTGGGATACTAACCAGTATGATTTAGGTAATGCCTTTGGTCATATTGCTATTGAAACAGAAGACTTATACAACACTTGCGACAAAATTCGGGAAGCTGGGGGCACGATTACTCGTGAGCCAGGACCGGTGAAAGGAGGCACTACTGAAATTGCTTTTGTTAAAGACCCAGATGGTTATCTACTGGAGTTAATTAACAAGAAACAGGCAGGTAAAGGGCTAGAGGGCTAAAAACAGAATCCTGTTGCTAATCAGTGATTAGCAACAGGATTAATCGACTTATTACAACAGTTTGCGCCCTTTATTGGCTGCAATTTTCAGCCGCAATGCATTTAACTTGATAAAGCCTGCCGCATCGGCCTGATCATAAGCCCCTGCGTCATCTTCAAAAGTAGCGATATTTTCATCAAATAGGCTGTTATCCGATTGACGGCCCACGACTGTCACATTGCCTTTATACAGCTTCAGTCTTACTTTGCCATTAACTGGCAACTGGGACTGGTCAATCATTTGCTGAAGCATTTCACGCTCAGGTGACCACCAGTAGCCGTTATAAATTAATTTGGCATAACGAGGCATTAGCTCATCTTTTAAATGAGCCACTTCCCTATCTAAGGTAATTGACTCAATGGCACGGTGAGCTTTTAGCATAATAGTACCACCAGGCGTTTCATAACAGCCACGGGATTTCATGCCCACATAGCGGTTTTCAACGATATCCAAGCGACCAATACCATTATCACCACCGACTTTATTTAAATAAGCCAATACTGTTGCAGGTGTCATAGGTTGGTCATCAATTGCAACAATATCACCCTTTTGGTAGCTTAACTCAATATAGGTGGATTGATCAGGCGCTTGCTCTGGAGAGACAGACCAACGCCACATGTCTTCTTCTGCTTCAGCCCAAGGGTCTTCTAAAATGCCTCCTTCATAAGAAATATGAAGTAAGTTAGCATCCATCGAATATGGTGATTTACCCTTTTTCTTTTCAACGACAATATTATGCTTTTCACAGTAAGCTAATAGGCTTTCTCGTGAATTTAAATCCCATTCGCGCCATGGAGCAATCACTTGAATACCTGGCTTCAATGCATAAGCACCCAGTTCAAAGCGTACCTGGTCATTACCTTTACCAGTAGCCCCATGGGAAATAGCGTCAGCCCCAGTTTCATTAGCAATTTCAACCAGTCGCTTGGCTATTAAGGGGCGCGCAATAGAGGTACCCAGTAGATATTCACCCTCATAGATGGTATTCGCTCGAAACATTGGAAATACGAAGTCTCGGGTAAACTCCTCACGCAAATCCTCAATAAAGATTTCTTTAATCCCCAGCGCTTCCGCTTTGGCTCTGGCTGGTTCTACTTCTTCACCCTGACCTAAGTCAGCTGTAAAAGTCACCACCTCACAGCGGTAAGTTTCTTCCAGCCACTTAGCAATGACTGAAGTATCCAGCCCTCCAGAATAGGCTAAAACGACTTTATTCACTTGCTTCATTTAAAAATGCTCCGACCGATTCCCCAAGCGCGATTGTAAAATGCAGCGACATTAGTAATACAATATTACAAGCCCGCTATATTATACCGGTAACAGACTCAAGGCTATTGCAAAAGCTAATCGATATTAGGAAAGAAGTGTTCTCTGAAGAGGCTTAAGACATCGCAAGTCAAACACCATTAGCAAGTTATTACAAACAAAACAAGAGAAAATAAGTGATGACCTGTCATGTCTTTCCAGTTAAAATACTGTAAATAAATACAGCTAAAGTTCAGTAGGCCTCTTAACACATTTGCTACCTATAATTTGTATTTTGTCATGTTTTTGCTAGGAACTAATTAACATAAATTCAATCTTATATGACAACTGTTGTCTTATTAGAAAAACCTTTTGATAAATTAATATAATTCAGCAGTTGTCGTAAAAGTAAGCTAGACAATAGATAACGTCTTTAATGGCAAAGGTCATTAATCAAACAGCTAAAGCGTTAATGATCATCCACCAAAAAGCCACCTTAAAAGAGTAGAGGAGAAACAAACAATGGGGGAAACACTGTGGCATTATCGTGCACAGTTTCTAGTCAATAAAAAGCAGTTTCAACCACTGCTAGAAGCACTTTGCTATCACCCCCAGGATATATCGCCTGACAATATTTATGCCTTTGTCATGACAGAATTTAGTAGCTTTAATTTTGCTGTCACCTTTAACAAAACTGGTGATCTAAATAAAATTGAATTAATCAGCACGCCTGAAGGTGATATAGACGACTTATTAGTACCTATTGCCCCTTATGTGGAACCATCAAGCTTTATTGAGTGTGCATTTCGTCCTTCTAATCAATACTTAGCTAACAATGAAATTGCGCTTATTCGATGGGAATTCAGTCATCAGACTGTCAACTCAGCACTGTATGCGATACAACGTGATTACTATAGCCAACAAGAAGTCAGTAGACGTCTGTTACCTGATTTACATATTGCCGCCTAATCCAGGACTGCACTAGGATTTATTCTCCTGATCATTTGCTTCATCAGGCTGCTCACTATTTTCCACTTGCGTTTTTAAGGGCTCTTTATCAAGCCTAATCGTTACCCTACGGTTACGAGCACGATTCTCAGCGGTATTATTTTTTGCCACAGGATAGCGTTCGCCATGAAAGCGCATAACAATCATTTCCTCAGGTATACCCTTTTTTTGTAGATAGATGCGGACCGACTCAGCACGCTCTTTCGAGAGCTCTCGGTTGGAAAGACGGCGTCCCAGTGAGTCAGTATGGCCATCAATGTACATCGCTTTTATAGAGGGATCAGCTTTGATATAAATAGCAATATTATCCAGCAGTTGTTCTGCATCATTGGGTACTTTGGTTTCATTCGTACCAAAGAATATCGCCGAGCGCTGTATTTGATCAAAGTTAACGGGTAATAAGCTGGCAAGACAGTTGATGTACCGAGGGTAAACCTGCTGGAAATTAACCGCTGAAATTTCTACCGTAATTTTTTCTGCTAAGTTTCCTCCATACCAAGACATATTGGTAAAAGAGGGATACATCCCCTGAGCTAACTGACTAATCATCCAACTGGGCAAGTCACCTGCCAATACAACAGGCTCTTTACTTCCTGATACTGTCACTTTACCTTTTGCTTTGGCTCCTTGGTCAAACCGCCAGGCAGGTGCACTCACACCAAGATCAGCACTTCCTTGTTGCATGGGCCTGCTCCAGCTCAGTAACTTAAAGCCTACTCGCTCCCCTGCCCGATGACGAAAGACCGCCTTACCATAGCGAGGAATATCTTGAATTAAAGTACACTCAAAGATCGACTCTTCTAGTTGCCACTGAGTATTATCTATAGGTGCCCGAAAAGTCGCCGCAACTGCTTGGCCACTACCCCAGACTGTCCACTCAACCAGTAACCACCCTGTCACCAAGCCAAGGATTCGCCATTGTTTCCCCAACAACATAACAGCCCCTTTGACAGATTCGCGCTTATATGAATGGCACCTCATAAAATAAAGAGGCACCACTATGCATATCGGCTAGCTGCTAGTAATCTTGAAATAACTACCTGATTAAGGTGCCCTTAATCAGCGGTAGCCAGGTGAAGTTCCTTTGGGTAAGATGCCTCCCTGATCACCGACCCAACAACCTGGAAAGCCCAGATGACAACCACATTAACCATTACCCGGCCTGATGACTGGCATATTCACTTACGTGACAATGCTGCCTTACAAACGACCGTGAATGATGCCAGTCGCTATTTTGGACGCGTCATTGTGATGCCTAATCTGGTGCCTCCGGTAACCACCCCCGCACAAGCCTTCGCTTATCGACAACGCATTGTAGCGGCAGTGCCTGATCAACGTGTCTGGCAACCATTAATGACTCTCTATCTTACTGACAATACCTCACCTAACACGATCCATGAGGCAAAGACTACAGGGCATATCTATGCCGCTAAACTGTATCCGGCAGGGGCAACAACTAACTCAGACTCCGGTGTTACTGACATAAAGAAAATCTATCCGGCTTTAGAAGCTATGGCTGCAACAGGTATGCCGCTACTCGTTCATGGTGAAGTGACGGATGATCATATTGACGTATTTGACCGGGAAAAAATATTTATTGACCGCTATCTAAGTGAAATCATCAAGCAGTTTCCTACTCTTAAAGTCGTACTTGAACATATAACGACAGCAGATGCAGTCAATTTTGTACAAGAAGCATCCGATCAAGTTGCTGCCACTATTACTGCTCATCACTTGTTGTACAACCGCAACCATATGCTAGTGGGTGGAATTAAACCACACTACTATTGTTTACCTATTCTGAAGCGACAAACTCACCAGCAAGCTCTGCAAGCTGCAGCAACCAGTGGCAACCCCAAGTTTTTCTTAGGTACTGACTCTGCTCCTCATACTCAGTCAGCCAAGGAAAGCAGTTGTGGTTGTGCCGGTTGTTATACAGCCTATGCTGCCATTGAGCTTTATGCAGAAGCCTTTGAACAACTCAATGCTTTAGAAAAATTGGAACCCTTTGCTAGCTGGTATGGTCCAGACTTTTATGGTCTACCGCGCAACCAAGACACAATTACTCTGACCAAAACACCTTGGCAAGCACCAGAACAATTTATGCTCGGAGACCAGCCATTGATTCCACTAAGAGCAAACGAAACCATTCAATGGCAAGTGATTGAAAAGTAGTTATGACCTATAACTACTACCATATAATTAAGGCTGTATAGTGACAGAAATGATTGAACAATGCCCCTTAATCAGTAACCGCTTTAGGGGCTTTTTACCTGTAATTATTGACGTAGAAACAGGCGGATTTAATGCAAAAACAGATGCATTATTAGAGGTTGCAGCAGTAATCGTCAAAATGAATGAGCAAGGCTACCTGCAGCCAGGGAAAGAAATCAGCTTTCAGGTGGCTCCTTTTTTAGGCGCTAATATTGAGTTGTCTGCGCTGGAATTTACTGGCATCGAGCCTTTTGCTCCAGAGCGCAAAGCGGTTGCAGAAGCTGATTGCCTGAAGGAAATATTCAAAGCCATACGCCAAGAGCTTAAGTACCAGGAATGCACCCGTGCCGTTTTGGTCGGGCATAATGCCACTTTTGATTTAAGCTTTATTAATGAAGCCACTGCGCGTAATGGTATTAAGCGTAACCCATTCCACCCATTTTCGTGCTTTGACACAGCTACTTTAGCTGGGCTTGCATTTGGTCATACGGTATTAGCTAAAGCTTGCCAGTTAGCGGGTATTGAGTTTAGCAACCAGTCGGCTCACTCGGCAGCATATGATGCCAGAAAAACAGCTGAATTATTTTGCTGTATTGTTAATCAGTGGAAACAGTTGGGTGGATGGCCATTATCATCAGCTAATGATTAAAAAATAAAAAACCTGCCAGATTGGCAGGTTTTTTTAACAGTAATCCAGCTAAAAAGGATTACAGCTCTTCAGCACTTTCACTAAGGTACTTAGCTACACCTTCTGGAGAAGCCTGCATACCTTTGTCACCTTTTTGCCAACCAGCTGGACACACTTCGCCATGCTCTTCGTGGAATTGAAGTGCATCAACTAAACGGATCAGCTCATCCATATTACGACCCAGTGGCAAATCATTAATGATTTGAGAGCGAACAACACCTTCCTTATCAATCAGGAACGCACCACGGAAAGCCACGCCACCTTCAGACTCAACATCATAAGCCTGAGCAATTTCATGCTTCATGTCAGCAGCTAAGGTATATTTAACTGGACCGATACCACCATTATCAACAGAAGTATTACGCCATGCGTTATGAGAAAAGTGAGAATCAATAGAAACACCAATGACTTCTACATTACGCTCTTTAAAAGCATCCATCCGGTGGTCAAGCGCAATAAGCTCTGAAGGACAAACAAAAGTAAAGTCTAATGGGTAGAAAAATACTAACCCATATTTGCCTTTAATGGCTTCAGATAAGGTGAAACTATCAACAATCTCACCATTTCCCAGTACCGCAGGTACAGTAAAATCAGGAGCACGTTTGCCTACTAATACGCCCATGTTTTTCTCCATTTAGGTATGCAGTTGCTTAATCAATCACATTAAGACCACAGCAAATGTACAGCTACTGGAAACCGTTTGCTTTGGCTATTCAGGCTGACTTTAACTGGTATACGACTTAGACTGTGTATCTTAACTAAATTGTTACTTTTCAGTTAGCCAATTGCCTTTCACACGACAATTTTGGCGCACATAATAACCCGCATTCTAAACTGAGCCCACCGCTTTTATGATTGAATTTTTTTTACAGCTTGATAGGTAAAATTTATTAGATTGCTAAAACCTTGCAAAACAAGTGTTTGTATCTTTCTCTGTCTTGACTAGCCAATGACCCTGACTACTGCTAGCAACAGCTTTTCATCGCTAATTAAGACCCACTTAAACCAAATTAAGTCATTCAAACCACTAGCGCATTGACAATCATTCTCATTACCATTAGCCTTAGTGATATGAAGTTGCTTAACACCTTTTGCTAACCACCAGGGGTCGACTCACCATGTATGTATGCATTTGCAAGAATGTTACCTGCCATCAAATTCGTAATGCGGTTTACAATGGTGCAAGCTCTCTAAAAGACGTTCGTCAAGAGCTCTGTGTAGGCACTCAATGTGGGAAGTGTGTCAAAGACGCCAAACAGGTTATCAAAGAAACCCTGGTTGATAACCAAGCTCTTAATATGATCACTGCTGTTGCTGTTTACTCGATTCCGAAGTTTTTTTAGGTTGACATAACTGCTAATTTATTTATGCAGCCGCTCTGTATTTTAATGAGTCAGTGGGCTCTTGTTTGCCCAAATCTAAACCCGCTAAATGCTTTTTCGAGCGGCGCTCAGGAAGCACACTGATTATTGCAGCGGTAAAGGCTTTCAGTTGCTGTTTTGGTTCATCAGCCGTGACAACTGCTTCTACAGTTTTTATTAGGGCTTCTGTTTTGATTCGCTCAGTCAAACAGCCAACAGGAAGCCCGGGCTGCTTATTTTCAAGGCGGACGGATTGCTCTGGATGTAGCAGTAACATATGGTCGTACAGCAGGCTCATGATCACGCCTCGCGTTGATCCTTCTTCGCCTTGTTGTTTGGCCAATCGGTTCCAGCCAGCATGTTGCTTCCAGTCCTCAATGAAAACCTCAACTAACCATCTCAATGTATAAACCCTAGCAATATCACCATGCCGCCAGGACATGTCGGATGCCACTAGATATCGATAATTTTTTTCTCCCTCATATTTCAAAGCAACCACAAACCGCTTTTTACCATGGGCTTTCACATAAACCCGAGCCGCCAGCATGGTGATTGACTGTGTTTTTTGGCCTCGGATAATTAACTTGGTATCGACGCCTGTTTGGCGTGCAAAGTAATGTGTAAGTCGTACTTTTTTTCCTTGGGAAAGGATTAGTTGATTGGAGCGTAATTGACTCACCACTTGAGCACCACCCGTCGCAATGGAAGCCTTATCCATGAATTCTGCTGTGCTATACAGTGCATCAGCAATGACCGCATTAATCTTTATATCAGAAAATGACAATGAAAATGCTTCAACCATCTCAAGTGCTAAAGCTTGTTTGGTCGGATAATCTGGGTTGGGCTTAGGTTTTTTGGGTCTTTCTTTTCCAGGAATACCCAGCCTCTTTAGGGCTTTATTTTTCTGACGCCAAGCACTTAACGCTGGATCAGGTGTATAAAAGCGAAAAGCAATCGGTAAGGTAGCTACAGGTGTCACCAGTAGCATAAACACTAGCTCTTGCCCTTGAACATAGCCGCCGGATTTTTTATGTTTTATTTTATGCACACCTTTAATACGTCGTGTTCTCTTGGAGCGGACTTTATCACTATCGTCAAAAATGAGTACTCCTCTCGTAATATGATAGTGATTGAGTACTTGTCGGACACTGGCTTGCAACAACAATGACCAGGCAATTTTACTATGGTAAAACATCCAACGTAATTGGTCCTGCTTGAATGCTCCTAAGCTACACCGCTCAAAAACAGCCCAGCAAAATACACCAGTGACACCAATTCCCATCAGCATAATAGTTAACCAGCGACACTGGATACGACTTAATCCAGGAGATTGAAAAGAAACAGTCAAGGTGTCGTTTAGAGTTTGAACAAACTTTATCACATGGGGAATAGGGGTAATCAACACAAGTCGTCATCAAGTCGCTATTGAAATACAAGCGCGATATACTACACCATCACTGGTCTGCAGGTGTCGTGTTGATCGTTCTTTGCTAGGCGAAGAAATGGAGCAATACCTGTAGTCCAGTCTTCTGAATCTCTCTCATCGTGCTAGTCAAGCATTAAAAACTTCGGAATCGAGTGTTTAGCCTTTTCCTCAGTATCTACTCTAATCTTTTCAAGCCAAGCCACCCACCCTTGGCTGTTCGCCTACCCTATTAAATTACCCCCTGTACCCCTATTTACTTCCACCGAAATTCAGACCTATGGGACAACCCGCCCCCCATATCAGGCTCAGACTCGTCACCCTAAATCCTAACCGAAATACAACTGATAACACTTATCAAAAACAAGTGATTATCATTACATTTTCCTTTTAAAATCAATAAGTTACATTTGACAGCTGCACTTAGCAGCGCCATACTTTTACAGATGCAGTGCCCATATGCGGGCATCATCTGTCATAGCCACATAACATCAAACAAATACCACTAAAAACCTGATGAGGAACTCCACATGAAAGGCGACCCTAAAGTTATTGAATACCTAAACAAGGCCTTAGGTAATGAACTGGTTGCCATCAATCAGTACTTTCTACATGCTCGCATGTACAAAGATTGGGGACTTAAAGAGCTTGGTGAAAAGGAATACCATGAGTCAATCGATGAAATGAAACATGCTGACTGGCTTATCGAACGTATTCTATTTCTAGAAGGCTTACCCAATCTTCAGGACCTAGGTCGGTTAAAAATAGGTGAAAATACTAAAGAAATGTTGGAGTGTGACCTGGAATTAGAAACTAAACAGGCAGTTCCTTTACTAAGAGAAGCCATTGCTTATTGTGAGTCAGTACAAGACTACATTAGCCGAGAGTTATTTGAAAAAATCCTAGAATCTGAAGAAGAACATATCGACTGGCTCGAAACTCAACTTGAGCTTATTAAGAAAGTAGGTATGGAAAACTACTTGCAAACCGCTATGGGATCAATTGAGTCTTCTTAATAGACATCATCGTTAGCGAACGTAATACTAGCCTTTTCCATTATTAATAAAGGAAAAGGCTTTTGTTACATACCAATATATTTGTTCACAATCTTTACCACCCTCCCTTCTTTTTTCATACTAACTAGCTCCTGATTAAACAGCTGTACAAATTCCGCCCACGGCTTTGTAAACATTATCCGATACGCCACCTCATCAATAGCCCCTTTTGAAACATAAAATATACCCTTCGCTTTTTGCTGCTTAATAAGCCATAAGCCAACAAACTCTGAAATAACAGCGGCTTTAGCTCGTTCGTAACGCAACATATTCAGCATATTTTCTTCACTATTAGTATACATAACCTGTATTAATTTATTATCAACTAAATCAGCCAGGGTTGGATAAATATAGCCTTTACGCAAAATAATAGTATGTGTTTTAAGCTCCTCAACCCGACTAAAGTCAACAGGCTGTGACAACAGTGAAAAAAGGACATCTCTTTGCAGTATAATAGGGCTGGTAAATACATAGCGGTTTGGGTTAGCTTCCCACTCTATTGCTCTTGGTGTCGCATCCAATTTGCCATGTTCTAAACTGACCCTAACCCTTTTTTTTGACATTTTAACAGGAACCACCATATAACCCTGCTTATTGGCAAACGCCTGTAAAACATCGTACATTATTCCATTAGCATTGCCATTTTCATCAAAAAACATATAGGGTGGATACTCTTTATCCCCCATATTAAAAATAACTTTTCGATCATCAATATCTGCTATCGCTATTCCAGCAGCTAGCCATAGAACAACAAACCACAACCCACTCTTAAAATATTTCATAGTAATACTGCACACGAAAATTTAAATAAACGGCACCTCGATTAATTGTCACTAATCTTCACGAAGATGGACCGTACAACCCGCTTGCTCAAAAACCGTTTTAACTAACTGAATATCTAACCCTACTGCTTCAGAGTTTTTACCGGTATACATAAAGGGGAAAAATTCACCATACCCCACGATATAGCTCTCTTTAGCACAGGCAAAGAGACTTTCACGAGGTAACAACATAGTGTAAATTGCTATGAGAAATAACTGGATATATTTATATTTCATCATTTACAACCCAGCCATATGAAATATAATCAGAGGTGCCCTAAAGTATAACAGTGAAACCGATGAGCAGATTGAGTTTACACGTTGGGAAAGAAACTGATTAATTAAAAACCGCCAGCTACATCATTTCACGTACTTCCGCTGGAGAGGCAATTTCTCTACCAACTATCTGGGCGCAAGTAACTAACGCTTCTATTAGTTCTGCATTACTACGAGCCTTTTCTCCATTAGGTAAATAAAATGTATCCTCAAGCCCAGTTCTTAAGGACCCACCCAACTCTGCTGCTCGCTGGTGAAGTGGCCATACCTCTCTCCGCCCAATCGCCGTAACCTGCCAAAATGTATCTGGAATGCGGTATTTTACTAGTAACTGCAATAATTCAGGGTCCGTAGGCATACCAGACGCAACTCCCATAACAAAATTATAATGTGGCCTGGCAGGTGCCATGCCATTTTCAACATATAAACCAATAGACCGGACAATACCCACATCAAAACACTCAAATTCAGGTGTTGTATTCGTTTCAGCCATTGCCTCTAACATTTGCTGAATCTTTTTCACCGGGTTATCAAATACCATCGGCGGCCAAGCCCAGCTGCCATCTTTGCGAGTTTTTAAATAATTTAGGGTACCTGCATTGCAAGCGGCAATTTCTGGCTTTACTTTTTTTAAACAATTAATCGGGCTACTCACATCACTGCCTATTACGCCAGTACTCATATTAATAATCACCTCAGGGCAAGCTTGGCGAATAGCGGCAACAATATCTGCCGCCACTTCAGGCTCCCAACTGGGAAGGTGACCTTTACCTGACTGTTGACAACGAAAATGTACGTGCATAATAGCAGCGCCTGCATTATAGGCACCTTTACAGGCTTCAGCCATTTCTTCTACAGTAACTGGCACAGGATATTTTTGAGGGTCGGTTAATACGCCAGTAACCGCACAGGTAATAATTGCTTTATCCATTACTCAAACTCTTACAATTTTTTTATTTTTATCATGATGGATGTATATCGATTAATAATGTGCCTGCCTGCACCTGCTGTCCTGATGCAATGTACACTTTATCAATAGTACCCGAAAGAGGAGCAACAACCATGTGCTCCATTTTCATAGCCTCTATAACGGCTAATCTATCGCCTTTTGTCACAGCTTGATTAATTTCAACTAACACTTTTACCACACAGCCAGAAATAGGTGCCGATATATTATTATGAGCTTGCTCTAACTGCTGAGTCGATTCAAAACTCAGTTGTTTCAAGCAAATCTGTTGAGCCTGATCAGCGACAAAAACCTGATCTTGCTCAACCAAAACATAAGCAGTATTCACAACCCCTTCAACACTGTAACGCCATTGATAATCATCGATACTCACAATTTCCAGATCAATGGCTGGTAGTTCATTAATCATTATTTGATAAAAAGGATACGATAGCTTTTGCAGTTTGCAATTAAAGACGCTGTTATTGCCTGCTTTTAAACGACAATACCCACTAGCCAACCCGCTGTTACGCCAACCCCAATGCCTATGAAAATGGACATTTTTCATTGATAAGGTCACGCTAATAGCCGCTAAAGCGATAAGTTGGCTATTAATTATTTTATCTCTTTCACTGGCTGACACTGATTTATTGACAAACTGCTCCTCAATAAATTGGCAATGGGTCTTACCTGCAATGAATACAGATGACTGCAACAGTTCAACTAAAAATTGTCGATTGGTGATGGGGCCTAATAATACTATTTGTTGCAAAGCACGTATTAAACGACGCCTGGCCTCTTCTCGGGTTTCACCTGTACCAATAATTTTGGCCAACATAGGGTCATAGTATGCCGATATAGCCTGCCCTGTTTTCACTCCTCGATCGTACCGCACCCCTTCTACTTTAGGAAATCGACAAAATTTAATGTCACCGGTTTGGGGTAAAAATTGTTGGTCAGGATCTTCAGCATACAGTCGCGCTTCAATCGCATGACCAGTCATTAGGATATCTTGCTGTTGCACAGTTAAAGGTTGACCATCGGCTATTTTTAACTGCCACTTGACCAAGTCGATTCCCGTTACCATTTCGGTAACCGGATGTTCAACCTGCAATCGAGTATTCATTTCCAGAAAATAAAACTCACCACTTTCTGCTAACAAAAATTCAACTGTTCCAGCACCTATGTAACCAATGGCTTTTGCCGCACCCACTGCCACTTCACCCATTCGTTGGCGCAATACTTCACTCAACGCAGGTGAAGGGGTTTCTTCGATTACTTTTTGATGACGTCGCTGCAACGAACAATCACGCTCCCCTAAATGGATAGTATGTCCCTGCCGATCAGCTAAAATTTGAAACTCTATATGACGACCATGAATAATGGCTTTTTCCAGAATCAGTTGATCATCGCCAACAGCTGACTTAGCTTCTGATTTTGCAGATTCAATAGCAGCAGGCAGTTCTTCTGTAGACATCACTTGCCGCATTCCCCTGCCCCCTCCTCCTAAAGCCGCTTTAATATAAACGGGAAAGCCTATACCTTCTGCTTGCTGCTGAAAAGTATGCAACTGTTGGTCATGGCCACGATAGCCGGGAATACAAGGCACACCCGCTACCTCCATACAGTCTTTTGCTTGCGCTTTATTGCCCATCATATGAATGGCTTCCGATGAAGGCCCAATAAAAATTAAGCCTGCCTCTTCACAGGCTTGCGCAAAATCAGCATTTTCTGCTAAAAAACCGTAACCAGGGTGAATTGCATCAGCCTCTACTTTTTTGGCTGCATTGATAACAGCAGCAATATTTAAATACGAGTCCCTGCTGTTTGCAGCACCTATCAATACTGCTTGATCAGCCAATGAAATATGTAATGCAGCCCGGTCTGCTTCACTAAATACTGCCACGGTTTGATAGCCTAACTGATGGGCAGCGTTAATCACTCTAACTGCAATTTCACCTCGGTTGGCAACCAGTACTTTATTCATCATCTGACTTATTTCTGTTGTGAGGGATAAATACCATTTAATTTACAAATAATCCCTAGCATAATTTCATCAGCCCCAGCCCCTATGGACATCAGTCGGCCATCTCTAAACTGGCGAGAAATGCGAGTTTCCCACATATAACCCATCCCCCCCCAAAACTGCAGACATTTGTCAATCACTTCTCGGCACAACCGCCCAGCTTTTAATTTCGCCATACTGGCCAAACGCGTGACATCTTGCCCATCAATATAATCTTGCGCTGCTCGGTACACTAACGCTCTTAACGCTTCTACCTCAGTGGCTAATTCGCCTAAGGTAAAGTGCACATACTGATTATCAATAACTGGCTTACCAAAGGTTTGGCGGGTTTGGGTATATTCAATCGTATCTTCAATAGCATTTTCCAGCATTGTTACCACATTAGCAGCTCCCCACATACGCTCTTCTTGAAACTGCATCATTTGTAGGGTAAAACCCTGATTTTCTGCTCCGATAACATAACGCTGTGGTACTTTCACATCATCAAAAAATAATTGTGCGGTATCAGAGGAAGCCATCCCCAATTTTTTTAGTTTTTGGCGAGTAATCCCTTTCTCATGCAGTGGCACTACAATGAGTGATTTATTTTTATGAACAGGTCCATCACCAGTATTAGCCAAACAACACATCCAGTCTGCTTGCAACCCATTGGTAATCCACATTTTAGTGCCATTAATGACATAATCATCACCCACTTTACGGGCAGTGGTTTTAACCGAAGCCACATCAGAACCTGCCGAGGGCTCACTCACTCCAATACAACCCACTAATTCGCCTTGAATAGAAGGAGCCAAAAAATTACGTTTTAATTCTTCTGAACCAAATCGTGCCAGGGCAGGCGTACACATATCACTTTGTACGCCTATTGCCATGGGCACCCCGCCACAGTTGATTCGCCCCCATTCCTCAGCCATAAGCAATGCATAAGAGTAATCCAACCCCATACCACCATATTGCTCAGGTTTATTGACGCCTAAAAAACCCAGTTTACCCGCCTTTGCAAAAAGCTCATGAGCAGGAAACTGTTCTTTTTCTTCCCACTCATCAACAAAAGGATTAATTTCATTTTCGATAAATTTACGTACTTGATCCCGCAGGATTATGTGCTGTTCTGTAAATAACATTCCTTGTCCTTATGATATTTATTTTTTATAAATTTACATTCTTGCTACACCGAAACTATTAGCCTTTAACTGTCGTGTTTCTGCCTCTGCACAGATAGCCAAACATTCAGACAACACTCGTCGGCTATCCCTGGGATCGATAATGCCATCATCCCAAAGCCTGGCGGTGGCATATAAGGCTGTTGACTGTTCTTTAAACTGCTGTTTGATTTTATCTGTCATGCCAGATAATACTTCAGCAGATATAGGCTTACCCTGTTTTTTGTATTTTTCAATAGTCACCAACTCCATTACTTTTGCCGCTTGAGCCCCCCCCATTACCGAAATCTGGCTATTTGGCCAACTAAAACAAAAATTGGGATCAAACGCCCGGCCACACATCCCATAATTCCCTGCGCCAAAGGAGCCACCAATCACTAACGATATTTTGGGCACAGTCGCATTAGTCACTGCTTGAATCATTTTAGAGCCATGTTTAATTGCCCCCATGGCTTCAGCCTGCTTTCCTACCATATAACCGGTAGTGTTGTGTAAAAAAATTAACGGCACTGCGCTTTGACAACACAACTGAATAAACTGCGCAGCTTTCATCGAACCTTCTGGATAGATAGGTCCGTTATTACCGATAATGCCGCAGGAAAACCCACTAATTTTGGCATGGCCACATATCAGCTCTTTACAAAATAAAGGTTTAAACTCTAGAAAATCAGAATCATCGACTAACCGGCTAATCACCTCTCGCACATCATAAGGGGTTTTATAATCGGGAGGAACAATGCCTAACACATCGCCAATAGGATAACGGGGCTCCAAAACGTTTGCTGCTTGATAATATTCACTTTGCTGCCAGGGAAGCTTCGCCAGTAAATCCCGTGCTATTTGAATACCGTGCTGGTCGTCCTCAGCTAAATATTCAGCCGTACCGGCACAAGTAGCATGCATAATAGCTCCACCTAATTCTTCATCGGTAGCCTCTTCACCTAGTGCTGCTTTTACCAAAGGAGGTCCTGCTAAAAAAACTTTGCTTTTATCTCGAATCATCACCACATAATCTGACATACCTGGCAAATAGGCGCCACCCGCCGTAGAAGAACCATGTACTACGGTAATTTGTGGAATACCCGCTGCTGATAAACGAGCCATATTGGCAAATAAACGTCCGCCATCAACAAAAATTTCAGCTTGATACAACAAGTTTGCCCCAGCACTTTCAGCCAAAATAACCATCGGTAGTTTATGTTGCAAGGCGATTTCCTGTGCTCTCAGGCTTTTTTGCAGACCCATTGGTGCAACTGCACCGCCCTTAATGGCTGAGTCATGAACAAATACCACACAGCGTACGCCTGATACCCAACCAATACCAGTAATTACACCGCCTCCTGCCGCATTTTCATCACCGTCATCATCATGCATCTGATAACCAGCTAATGAGGAAAGCTCAATAAAAGGACTAGCAGGGTCCAATAAGTAATCTAACCGTTCTCTTGGTAATAATTGATTACGTCGACGAAAAGTTGCTTCTCGCTTTTGCGAATTTTGCCTGACTTTATTTTCGATAGAACGAAAGGCTGTAATTAATGCTTCATTTTGCTGGTAATGCGCTTTAAATTCAGGCACATCAGAATTAACAGCAGTTTCTATCACTGGCATATCGGTTATTCCGTCTCATCCTGAGCCATTAATACTTTAGGCAGTTTTCCTCGATGAAAACCATTATATGGCTGTGAGCGTTGATGGGGTGACATTGGCCACATCACCGTGGATAAAGGTGCAGCACCATCCACTTGAATGGTCTCCCCATTAATAAAAGCAGCCGCGTCACTAAGCAAAAATACAATAGCGGCACTCACTTCAGACTCCGTACCAAATCGTTGCAATGGCACTGCCTGACTTAATTTAGGTAATAATGATTTAAAGTTACTGTCATAATGATCAAATCCACTAGAGGCAATCCAGCCTGGTGCTACCCCATTCACTCTGACACCAGACCCAGCCCACTCTACTGCAGCAGTTTTTGTCAGGTTCACCATGCCTGCCCGAGCCGCACCTGAATGCCCCATTATTGGCATCCCTTTCCACATATCAGCGACAATATTGACAATAGCGCCACCCTTTTTAGCCATTGATTGAGTGAATACCTCACGGGCCATTAAAAAACCACCTACCAGATTGGTTCTCACAACAGTCTCAAACCCTTTTTGTGAAATCTGCGATAAAGGCGCTGGAAATTGCCCTCCAGCATTATTCACCAATCCATCAATGACCGCATGCTGTTTAATGATGCTTTCAACTGTTTCTTTAACTGACGTTTCTTGTCTTATATCACAACAAAAATAATGGGCAGTGCCTCCATCGGTTTGAATTTCATCAACGGTTTTTGTCAGCTTATCTTCGTTACGCCCAATAAGCACAACCGTGGCCCCCAGCGCAGCTAACTCATGAGCAGTACAACGACCAATACCACTACCGCCCCCCGTCACCACCATGGTTTTATTTTGAAATAAATCCGGTCGAAATACTGATTGATATGACATTGTTATTATTCTTAGTTTTGTTTTTTGTAGTCAGTGATAATTTAAAATTTAATTGGATGTTTGTTAGACTTAAAATTATCACCAAAGCTAAAGACGCTATCGCTCACTATGCAGTAGCTAGTGAGCCCCTATCCCAAAGGGCGAGGAGGGTTAAAAATACTTTCTGCAATATCTCCGGTGAGCTGCTCCCCCCTTTTTCAAAGGAGTAGGTTAGGTTGTGCTAGGATTCTAATAATCACCTCAAAAAGAGACAGAAATTATTAGTGTTTTTTCAGTCATTAAAAAATATCAAATAAAAAAGTCCGGTAATAACTCTTTATCTGATAACTCTGGATTAACTTTATATTGTGAAAAATCAGTAACTCCTGACTCCCTTAATACTTCTTCGTCAATAAAAAAGTTACCCGTAAATTCCCGACTATTTTTATTTAAAATTGCATAAGCTGCATCAGCCATAATCTCTGGCGTTCTGGCTTTCGAACAAACGGACTCTCCCCCCAATAAATTACGCACTGCAGCCGTTTCAATGACCGTTTTTGGCCATAGTGCGTTAAAAGCAATGCCTTCTTTTTTAAATTCTTCCGCCATCCCTAGCACACACATACTCATCCCATATTTAGCCATGGTATACGCCACATGCGGACCAAACCAACGGGGCTCCATATTTAATGGTGGTGATAAATTAAGCACATGCGGGTTGTCACTTTCTTTTAAAAAAGGGATACAGGTTTTTGAACAAAGAAAAGTGCCACGAGTATTAATCTGATGCATTAAATCGTAACGCTTCATTTCAGTATCGGTGGTTTTGGTGAGACTAATAGCCGAAGCGTTATTGACTAAGATATCAATACCACCAAAGGTTTGTGCTGCTTTTTTTACTGCGTTCTCCACTTGATCTTCAAAACGAATATCGACAATACAAGGGAGGGCCTTACCTCCTGCCGCCTCAATTTCTTCAGCTGCCGTATAAATAGTACCCGGCAGTTTGGGATGAGGCTCTGCTGTTTTGGCAGCAATAACAATATTGGCACCATCTCGGGCCGCTCTTAGCGCAATGGCTTTACCGATTCCACGACTTGCACCAGAAATAAAAAGGGTTCTACCTGATAAGCTCACAGCCTATTCCTTTTTCTCTTCAATTGAATGATTCTTCCTTGAAGGTAAATCGATCTTAACCCTAAATAAAATAAAAATGTCCGACTATTTAGTCTTTAGGGTGCTTTTTAGTCATGTATTTGTGTTTTTATTGAGACCATAAAAAAGGCCGCTTACGCGACCTTTTGAAACAACACGATCAAATGCTAATAGCTGTGTTAACTATTCCGCAGGCTTCTCGTCTTCTTGGGTAACTTCTGCCACAGCGGCTTTTACCAGCTTTTGTAGTTCGCCACTTTCATACATCTCCATCAAGATGTCACTGCCGCCCACCAGCTCACCATTAACCCACAACTGAGGGAATGTGGGCCAGTTAGCATATTGGGGTAAACTGGCACGAATCTCAGGGTTTTGCAGAATATCAACATAAGCAAACTTTTCGCCACAAGCCATCATCACTTGTGCTGCACGAGAAGAAAAGCCACACTGAGGCAACTTAGGAGACCCTTTCATATATAACAAAATTGGGTTGGATTTTATTTGTTCTTCAATTTGCGCCATGATGTCCATTCGATTACCTCATCACATATCAGCTCATTAAACACTGCCACCATTTTACCTAAGCCCTAACAAAATTGCTTCTATAAAATTTTCTTTGTAGTTGTGTGTCTAACCTATTTGTGTAAGACCTGAGGCACTCTTACGCCATTTCCATAACCACCCCCTCCAGGGGTATTAATCGTAAGTACATCGCCAGGTTTGGCAACAAAACTACACTTACCACCAATATCTCGATAATTCAGACCATTCAACCCTGCCATGCCATTTCCACCCGCCGCTATTCCCCAGGGTTCATTGATTCGTCGCTCAGTAAGTAGTGTTACTTGGGTCGGCTGTAAAAACTCAAACTCTCTGACAACCCCGTCTCCTCCTGGATTTTTTCCTTGCCCGCCAGATCCATAACGAATGGCATACCGCTTTATCCGTAGCGGGTAGTGCATCTCTAAACTCTCTATCGGTGTATTCAAGGTATTTGTCATATGACTGTGCACGGCTGTCAAACCTGGGCCAGCCTGACTTGCCCCCATACCACCAGCAACAGTTTCATAATAATCCCATCCAGCTTGACTCCCCTTTGCAGGCCAGCCCATCGCAATATTATTCATGGTGCCTTGACTAGCAGCAGGAATTCTCTCTGGAATCGCTTGTGCTAATGCCCCTAACACCACATCAACAATTCGAGATGAAGTTTCTACATTGCCGGCAGCTACCGCAGCAGGTCGCTTGGCATTAACCAGACACCCCAGCGGCGCTTGCAGCTGGATGGGTCTAAAACTACCTATGCAGGCTGGTGTTACATCTGGCATTAAACATCGAAAGCTATAATAAACAGCAGCGGCAGTAACCGATAAAGGACAATTGATATTCCCTGTAACCTGTTGGGCCGTGCCGGTAAAATCAACCTGTACAGAGTCTCCCCTAATGTGCAGACTCATATTAATGACAATATCACTGTTCCCTTGCCCATCATCATCCATTACATCATCAAAACAATAAGTCCCATCAGGTATTTGCTGAATAGTTTGGCGTGCCAGACGCTCGCCATAATCATTTAGCGATTGTAATAAGCTATCAAAACTGTCCATCCCATAATGACGTAACAGCGTCATTAGCCGCTCACGACCTAGCTGACAAGCACTCATTTGTGCATAAAAATCACCTGCCTGCTCCACCTGATCTGATTTGGCTAGGCGTGCAAACACCGGCTTCACTAGACTTCCTTGTTGATAAATTTTAGTAGGGGGAATCACTTCGCCCTCTTCTTCCAACCGAGAAGAAACAGGCATCGAACCTGGGGTCGCAGCACCGATATTGGCATGATGAGCCCGATTGGCAACAAATGCTGCAAGCTGATTATCAACGAATACTGGCGCAATGATCGTTACATCTGGCAGGTGGGTTCCCCCCAAAAAAGGATCATTAACAACCACCATATCACCGGGCAACCATTGGACAGACTCCACAATTTGCTGCATAGCATAAGCCATACTCCCCAAGTGCACAGGAATATGAGCCGCTTGCGCAGCCAGTTCACCTGCCTTAGAAAAAACAGCACAAGAAAAGTCCAATCGATCTTTAATATTAGGCGAAAACGCAGAGCGCTTTAATACAGCTCCCATCTCATCACAAACAGCACTCAAACGATTGGCAAATACACCCAGCTCTACTGCATTCATTAATTTACCTTTTTCAGTTGCAAACGTAGCCTGATCAGCTCTAACATAGCTCAATTCCAACACACGACACTTAATCATTTATATTTAGACCACATTAAAGATGGAACCACCATTACTTGCGTTAGATGATGTCCATAGTGGCTATAATCACCATACCATAGTTCATCAGATTAGCTTTCATATTAATCCAGGCGACATTTGTAGTCTGTTAGGCCCCAGTGGTTGTGGCAAAACCACGACACTAAGGGCAATTGCAGGCTTTGAATCCGTAAGCCAGGGCTCGATAAAATTAGCGGACACCCTACTATCAAGCCCTAAAAAAAGCATACCACCAGAACAGCGTAAAATTGGTATGGTGTTTCAAGACTATGCCCTGTTTCCTCACTTAACCGTTGCTAAAAATATTGCCTTTGGACTACCCAAACAAGCCAGTAAAGCAGCAACCATTGAAACACTGTTAAAACTGGTTAACTTAACTGGCTATGAAGAACGCTACCCCCACGAGCTGTCTGGTGGACAACAACAGCGGGTTGCCCTGGCTCGTGCATTAGCCCCAGCCCCCAAGCTGTTATTAATGGATGAGCCTTTTTCAAACCTGGATGTTGACCTACGCCGGCGCCTTAGCGAAGAAGTCCGAGAAATACTAAAAAGCCAAGGGATCAGCGCTATTTTAGTAACCCACGATCAAGAGGAGGCGTTTAGTTTTTCTGACAAAGTTGGTGTAATGAAAGACGGCAAGTTACTCCAATGGGATACTCCTTACAATTTATATCACGAGCCACGCTCACACTTTGTTGCTAATTTTATTGGCCAGGGGCATTTTATCCGTGGCAATGCCATTAGCCCAGAAAGTGTCGCAACTGAACTGGGTGAGTTAACAGGCAACCGCTCTTACAACTGGGTTGTTGGCACCCCTATTGAAGTGTTGTTGCGCCCAGATGATGTGATAGAAGCACCCGATAGCCCAATCAAAGCGGAAGTTGTACAAAAAGTATTTAAAGGTGCAATGACCCACTATCACTTACGCTTACCTACAGGCAGCATTGTTGAATCATTAATTCCCAGCCACCACAATTATGAAGTTGGAGAACAGATAGGTATTAAAGTAGAAGCAGATCACTTAGTGGCATTTTCATCTCCTACCGATGGCAATAAACCATCAGTACCACTATAAAATGTATTAATCAAAATAACATCAACTTTACCTGGTGAGAAAATGGCCAAAGGATACGACAATTATCACGCTCGCTTAAGCGACCTAAATTTATTGGGGAAAGATCTTACCCGTCGTGCAAAATCCTGCTGTGAACTATGCGAAGCTAGTGGTGTAAAGTTAACTATTTATGAAGTACCGCCTGTTCCCGTTGAGCCTGAACTTGATCAATGCCTACTGCTTTGTCAAACCTGTTATGAACAATTAAATCGGCCAAAGTCTATTCAAGCCGATCACTGGCGTTGCCTAACTAAAACCATGTGGAGCACACTACCTGCAGCCCAAGTTATTGCCATTAGAATGTTAAAGTTCTTAGCTGTACAAGCTGATTGGGCTGCCGAGCTATTGGAGCAAGTTTATCTAGAGCCAGAAATAGCAGAACAGGTTGACCAAGCTTCAATAAACGAGAAAAAGTAACCCTGCAAAAATAGTCAACATCATGACAAATGTTTACCAGCTGTCCAACCATGGCCTTTTAAAACTGTATCTGCCAATGCTTTGGGAGGTTCTTCCAAATCAGTGGCCATGGAATCATTCCAGCGATTTAAAAAACCATATAAACAAACTGCCGCCAGTATCTCTACAATTTCTTGCTCTGACCAATAGTGCTTCATGTTAATCATTAAAGCCTCATCCACTCCATTGGGTACTGAGCCTGCTGCTAATGCAAAGTCCAACGCAACTCTTTCAGCCTCAGTATATAAACCATTTGTTTTATAGTCCCAGACAGCCGCCACTTTTTCATCACTAACACCGTGAATTTTGGCCGCGACTAGTGAGTGAGCTTCACAATAGCGACACCCAGCTGCTTTACTAGCAAAGTGTGCAATCAATCGCTTAAAGCCCATATCAACTGAACCATGAGGGCTCATTACGGCCTCTGTTAATACAGTAAAACCTTTTACTATTTCTGGGCAGCGTTGCATCGTTAACATACTGTTAGGTACAAAACCTAAAATTCGCTCAAAAACACTAAAACTATCTATTAAATCAGGGTGATGAGTTGCTGATAATGGTTGTAAATAGGCCATAAAGAATTATCCTTTTCCAGGCTAGAAACATTTTACTCTAGCCAAAAAAATCAAATTCGAACAGCTACCCTGAATAAAAGACACTCTCTTTCAGATAAACTATGCACGAGCGACCAATGTGCAAAATAAGGTAACAACCTCTTCTTCATTTATCTTCTGGTTATGTTACTTTTTCTTGACGTAGGCCCGCTATATCTGCAAAAAACATGTCTGCAAAAAAACATGCCTGCAATAAAAGCGCCTTACCAGAAAATAAATGTCTTTGGAGACTGTTACCCAACTTTAGGCATGGAGCACTAGCGTGATAACCATAAACGTAACTATCTTTTATTTGACGAGACACAATAATAAAAACAACACAGTCAAAGTGTTGATCAGGATCCCTGAAAAATTAAATAAAAAATAATAAGCTTTTTTGAATAAACTTTACTTAAGAGCAAACTCCCAAGGCATTGAGCTATTATCTGCCTGGTCATAAGCCACTACACATAAAGTAACCGGTAGTTGATCCTTACTAAGCAATATATTAGGCCAGAATGGGATTTTATAGCCAGCATGATCATTACAGTCAATGAGGTCAGCAGCACCATGCTTAACTTTCAATAAACTAACCTTGGGTGGTAAGTAGTTTAATGACACCCTAATAGTATCCCCCCAATCTGTCAGCTGAACTAGCTTTACCTCCGCAGCAATTGGTTTCACAGTTCCAACTATTGAGTCTGCTATACAGTAACTTTCAATGACAGGAAAAAAAATAGTTACCCCAATTAACTTCGTTACAATACCCCACTTTTTCACTCGTCTTCCTTTGCTCCCTTAGTTATAGGCTTGACAGCCCTGGTCCTACACTTCTCATTAGCCCTTTTGAACCGACACTCACACTATATATACACTCAACATTTAACGTACCCTGCCAATTTTACCTTACTTGCAAGCTTATTTTTTTGGCAGCAGCAAACCTCGTTTTTAATGTATCTATTAGTATGAATATCAACCAAGCAATATACTTCAGTTGAGGTAATTCTTAGTAAAATAATTTTTGCATAAATAAGGTATATTACACAAGCATCTTTTCGATACCCGACTGAATTTCACTATACACTTCTAGATTGAGCAAGAGGGAAAAATAAGCTCTTGTAAAGTCAAAACCCATAGACAAGCTTCACCCTTTTTATAAAAGCACTCACCATATTCAAACGGTCGATTAAAACTATCCAAGCAGTCAACCTCAGCATAAAAATGAATATAAAAAAATTCACCATAGAATAAAAGTAAGGAGAAGCCATTTTGTGGCGCTCAATAAAATCGCTACTATTAGTAGTACTTTATTACCATTTGGACTTATCCGACAAAATATACTTATCACTCATCGCAAATAAAAATCATTCCCAGGATATAACAGTTGGTACTTCTCAAATAAAGCTTTCATTTTGCCGGTTTTAACCAACTGAATAACCCCTTTGTTCATGATATCAACTAGCTTATCCCCTTGCTTTATACGACGACTCACCATCATATAGAAGGGTTCTTGCTTAAGGCCAGGAAGTTTTGCATAACCTAGTAATGGGTCCTTCATCAGTGGATTGCCAATATAAGAAAAGCCAATCATAATTTCATAGCCTTCAATAAAAACATCACAACGGCGGCCATGTTTATGCAGTGCATTAATCAATAAATCATAGTTTTTTGCCCAAGCATCCACTTCATTTGCAGCAAATCCTCTCGCCGCATAGCTATATCCAAAAATACCGCAGGTTTTAAAACGTTTTTTTAAGTCACCGACACCCGTCACCCTCGGTGGTTTTTTATGGTATTTTTTAGAATAAAAAAAGAATAGATTCAATTGATAATATGGTTTGGTCAGCAAATAAGTTTTATTGCGCTTATCACTATATGATGCATTTAACAACATATGATAGCGATTGCCCTTGGCTACTTCTGCCTGAGCTCGCTGCCAAGGCAACAGCTCCACAGTGTAAGCCATATTATTTTGAGTAAAAATCCATTCAATCACATCAATGGATAAACCGGCAATTTGCTTGGAAACCTCACCATTTTTTTTACGAACAAAATAAGTGTAAGGCGGCCACTCCGCCAAATCATCAGCAATCCTGACTACATGGGTAGACCAGTAATCGTCCGCTAACGAGCTGGTACAACAGCTTATGATCAGCAAACAACTGACAATCGTTCTTACACTTTTCATGCATGAGTAATCTTTTCATTTACTACCAAATTGTAGCTTGTAAGGGACGTGCACGAAATAACTTGCTAGAATTTTGTTCCAAGGCACCCGTTTTGGATAGCGCAATCCCCATGCCAATCTGTAGATTATGTTATTTCTCCTTGAGGTTTAAGTTATTGCTAACTATAAATGCTGTTATCCCCTGTTTTTAGGTGAAAACAGCTATGAGTTACAAACACACCTTAAAGATGAGCGAGCTAGTTACGCCAGAAGTAGCAAACTTTTCTGGAAAAATGCATGGAGGAGACTTACTTAAACTACTTGATCGAGTCGCTTATACCTGTGCCATGCGCTATTGCGCTTCCTATGTTGTCACCCTCTCAGTGGATAAAGTGCTATTTAAAGACTCCATTGAAATTGGTGAGCTGGTTACTTGTCTGGCCAGTGTTAACTATACAGGCAATACATCCATGGAGGTGGGGATTCGTGTAGTAGCAGAAGATATATGCCGACGTAAATCCCGCCATACAAACAGTTGTTATTTTACCATGGTCTCTTTGGATGAAAACGGCAAACCCACTCAGGTTCCTCCCTTTACCCCCCAAACAGCTAATGAAAAGCGTCGCTATCAAGAGGCAATTCGCCGTAGAAAAATTAGGCTTGAGACAGCTGAGCTGGCAAGTTAATCCTTCAGTTATTGTGACAACCCAACCTAATGATTTAAAATAACAGTGGAATATCTCATAAACGCCACTAGTTGAGTATAATTGCCCTATAGTTACTTGCTACTATACACCACTTGTTTCGTTTTTTTAGTGCGAACCACCCCACAAAAGATCCAATTAAAATATGCGATATTTCGCGCTCGTTTTTTAGCCTGCTTCAAATACTTGAAATCAAAAGGAAACTGAAAGCCCACTCTAAAAAACACATAACTACTATTATACCGCTTTAACAGCGTATATTGGGGGATATTTATGAAACGAGCTCTCTATTACTTAAAACACGTCGGTTTAGCCCTTAAATCCCTAGCAATGGCAATATACGAGACAGGCTTTACTTTATTGCCAATTATTGTGTATGTGCTTATTTTATTATCCATTGGTAAAGAGTGGGATAGCATTAAGCACCTACCTGAATGGTCATTTATTACCATCGCTTTATGGGGTATTATGCTGCGTGACTCACTCACGAACTTTAGGCAAAAAAAATCAGATAATATTTTACTAACAACTGGGTTAATCATGTCTATCACAGGGCTAGTATTAACTACTGCGTTACTGACAATTTCAACATTGAGCCAGAATAAAATAAATTTACCTTTATTAAAGGTCTACTATAACTATCAGTTCATTATGTTCGTTTGCGCATTAATCCAGTGCTGGTTTTTAAAGACGGTAGGCTTTTATCAAGCATTACCCAAACCAGAAAAAATTCTGCCAAAGCCTTCAACAACCAAGAAAACTGAAAAAAAGCCAGAGCGTAAAACCCGAGCTGGTCGTCAGCAGTCACCTGTTGTGGAAGAGGATGAGTTAGAGGATTATTAACAGCCTATTTATTTGTTTTAATAGGTTTACTACCTATTTTAACAAGCCAAATCATGAGTTATCTACCATTTCTACCCTATTATTTGGACTTTGTTTACGATCTTATTTGGTTAATCGTTGCGGTTATTGAGATTTGTATATTATCACTGGCTTATAAGTGGATAGTTAAACTTAATGAAACTACCGCTCAAGTAGACTAATCGTAAGGACAGCTCAATATTAGATCGTTATGAAAAAGACACCCACAATTTTTATAAGAAGCCCTGATCGGAGAATGGCCAAAATTAAAAAGCGAGATTTTGGCCAAGCAAGATAAAAGTCTACATGAAAAGAGTGCTAGGAGGCTTACATAATCGCTTTGCTATCAAATTTTAGTGGCTATCCTTAAAGGCAGCTTTTACCCAAAACTCAACGCTTTTTGGTAAGCCTGACGCTGCCTTATCTTGGTAAGATAGGCCAATGTATTTTCGCGGCCTTCCAGTAAGCCAATGCTATTCGCAATCTCCAACATAATGGTCATCATAATATCTGCCACGGTAAACTCATCACCAGCAAAGTACGCGCGCTGGCTCAACGTAGATTCAATATAAACAAAATCTACGTTAATTTCCTTGGCAATGTAGCTATCCATAGGCTGGTCACCATTGCGCTTCTCTCTCTGCATAAACAGGTGAGTAATAACAGGCAACCCCAAGGAACCTTCAGCAAAGTGGGACCACTCAAGATATTGATAATACTCTGGGGTTCCTTGGGCAGGCCTGAAGCGCTTCTGCTCATCCAAATCGATGATGTATTCCATCACTGCACTGGATTCGCATAAAACCACATCCCCATCGACCACAACCGGGGCCTTACCCAACGGATGAACCTTTTTTAAGCTCGCTGGGGCCAGATGAGTTGTTTGATCGCGCTGGTGGTCAACACGCTGATAAGGCATGGAAAGCTCTTCCAACAACCATAGTACTCGTTTGGAGCGGGATTGATTTAGATGGTGTACTGTCAACATAGCTAATCCTATCATTACAGTGCAGTAGTCAAAATGTTACGACTAACTTCAGGTGTAATCGCACCATGTTCACCTAACTGAATCATTCCATGCTGGGTTAGCTTGTCGACTAGAGCATCAATACCCGTTTCAGCAATGTCGAGCTGTGATAAACGCACAGGGACTTGCATCGTTTCGAAAAACTGCTCCGTTAACTCGATGGCTCTGTTGATACGAACATCATCATCGCCCTCTGTCAGGTTCCATATGCGTTCAGCATACTGCAATAGTTTTTCGCGCTTAGAATCTCTACAGATTTTCATTACTGCGGGTAAAACAACCGACAGGGTCCGTGCATGATCAACCCCATAGGTACCAGTGATTTCATGACCAATCATGTGGGTTGACCAGTCTTGAGGTACTCCCGCTCCTATCAAACCATTAAGCGCCATGGTGGCTGCCCACATAATGTTGCCGCGAACTTCCAAATCATGTTTGGTGTCTGCCGCTAAAGCCTTTGGCCCTTCTTCAATAAGCGTAAGTAGCAGACCCTCAGAAAACCGATCCTGTACTTTTCCATTTACGTTGTAGGTTAAATATTGCTCCATAATATGAACAAACGCATCGACAACCCCGTTACTGATTTGCCTATCAGAGAGTGATAAAGTGACTGATGGATCAAGTACTGCAAATAACGGGCGCACTAAGGGGCTTTGGAACGCTAGCTTAGCGTTATCACGCGTCACTACTGCGCCAACATTGGTTTCTGACCCAGTGGCCGGTAGAGTCAGTACACACCCAATTGGTAGAGCCTGCTCAATAGCCTGCCCTTTGGCGACAAAATCCCAGGGGTCATTACCTTTATACAACGCAGCACCCGCAATAAACTTGGTACCATCAATAACAGATCCCCCACCAACAGCCAGCAGGAAATCAATATTATGTTGTTGGATTAAATCCAGTGCCTTCATTAAAGTGTCATAACTTGGGTTCGGCTCAATACCAGAGAATTCAAACCAAGTATGCTCACTCAGCGCTTCAGCCACTTGCTCATAAACACCATTCGCTTTGATAGAGCCACCACCATAAGTAACCAACACTCTTGCTGACGCAGGTATTGCCTGTCTAATGGTTTTAATTTGATCTTCACCAAAGTGGATTTGAGTCGTATTTTGAAAACTAAAATTCAACATCACAGATTTTCCTTCCTATACATCAAGTGCAGTAAGTAATTTATCAGCTACTTTCTGATATTCAGCGCCGCGGCTAGCCAGCTCATCTTCCAGCAAGAAGGGACAACATTTGTTAATGTCACAGCCTCTTTTTCACTGTTACTAAAACCTGTTACCGCCTTACCTTTAACCACATAGTTAACTTGAGCATCTTTAGCATTTAAAAGTACTGCAGGTGCATCACATACAGCTGTGACAGGTTTATTGGTGGTTAGTGTATGGCTGCGACTTATTTCTAACAATATGAAAAAAATTGACTTCATTAGTCAAATAATTGATACAATGAGGCTATGACATTAAATTTCGAACAACTCAAAAGCATGGTAGTTTTTGCTCAAGTCGTTGAGCAAGGCAGCCTTACCGCTGCAGCTAAGCACATTGGTTTATCGCGAGCAGTCGTCAGCTATCACATCAAAAAACTGGAATCTCAACTGGGGGTGAAATTACTCAACCGCTCTACCCGATCCATTGCACTGACTGAAGCAGGCAGTGCGTATTACCAGTCCTGCCGAATCATTGCTGAACAGGCGGCCACCGCCAATCAACAGATAGAGAATCTGAAAAATGAGCCTGTTGGTTTATTGAAAATAACCTGTCCAGTGAATGTTGGATTACAGATGATCGTGCCAGCATTGAACAACTTCCGTCGCCTTTATCCCAAAATTGAACTGGATATCATGCTGACTGATGAAGTAGTGAATATCATGCAAGAAGGTATCGATCTTGCCATTCGGGGAGCACCACTGTCTGATTCAGGACTTCAGGCCAGTAAGCTTTCCACTTTAGCCACCTGTTTGTGTGGGTCACCTGATTACCTTAAAAAACGCGGACGCCCAAGCACGCCTGCTGAGCTGGGACAACATGATTGGGTAATCTATAAACTCACTTCCGGCGCCATTAAATTAAGCAAAGGCAGCCGTTCATACAGTATCGCCGTGACAGGCAGTATTACCACCAATAACGCTGCAGCTCGCACCGCCTTTATCGAAGGTGGTCATGGGTTAGGGCGTATTCCCGTTTACGATGCATGGCCAAAAATCCAGGCAGGTTCACTAGAATTGGTGTTAGAGGACTACCAACTGAGTGATATTAATGTCTATGGCGTTTTTCCACCTGGCAGTGCCAAATCAAAGAAACTACGTCTATTGATTGACTACCTGAAGGATTACTTTGTAAAGGTTGATCGTCAAACTGCGTTTTAACAGACATCACCACTTTAGCTTAATAACCATTAAAAAATTTTAAGCTAAGATTCTGTTTTTTTCATACAAAAACCAACTTACTACTTAAATTTCTCTAATAATCATTATATAGAGAATCTCTGCCTACTATCAAAATGTATACTTCAGTATAGTTATATCTCTTGTCGAAAGTAATACAAAAATTTAAATAAAGGACACCTCTAAAACAGAGATCATTCATATGAAATTATCAGTTTCTACATTGTTAGTCAGTGTCACACTATTTACTTCCAGTGCATACAGCAATAGTGGTTTATTCAATACAACAAACTCACCTTATACTTCACTGTCGCCTACTTATGAAGAAAAACGTATCAATGATATTCAAACAAATCACACTGAAATACTTGCCCCCTATCAAAAATTTATTGATAAGTTCAGCAAAAATATAGAATCCATAACTGAGTTCAGTTCACTTCTGAACTTTGCAAAATCAACAGGGCATCAACTTTGGGCTATCGCAAAAAAGCCAAGCAATAATCAACTAAAAGACGATAGGCCACTATATTGGGCCAGGCTCGCAATAAGTCAAATACTACGACAACACACCCAGCTATTAGATTTAGATACAAATAAGCGAACAGAAATTTTTTGGCAGTATGAGTTGGCTTCTCGTGGGAAAACCGACATCAATTTTAAACCCAGTGGCCACTTTCAAGTTATTATTACTGGATTTGATCCTTTTTATCTCGATCAAAATATTATCCAAAATAATCCTTCTGGAGCCATTGCGCTTTCTCTAGATGGTAAAACAATAAATATTGATGACCATCAAGTCACGATTAAATCATTTATTTTACCTGTGCGATTCGAAGATTTTGATAAAGGAATGGTAGAAACACTGTTAACATCGTATATGAGAGTGCCATTAGCCGATATGGTGTTAACTGTTAGTATGGGTAGGCCTAAACAATTCGATCTTGAACGATTTCCAGGGTTACGCCGTTCAACACCATTTCCTGATAATCTTGATATTTATACTGGTGCCTCAGCGTCCAACCCATTATTGCCACGGCTGAATGGAACCACTTTATCTGGACCAGAGTTTGTTGAATTCAGTCTACCTGCAGCTGCTATGCAAGAGGCGACTGGTGCCTATTTAATAAAAGATAATAACCGAGTCGTGACAAACCAAGGAGAACGTTTTCCTAAAAAACTCGTAGAGCTGAATAACTTGATATCAGTAGAGGGTTCTGGTGGAGGCTATTTATCCAATGAGGTGTCTTACCGTAGCATGCTATTACGCAATCAATTTAAGCCTACTTTACCAGTAGGACATATTCATACCCCTTATGTGTCTGAATATAATGCTGACGAGCAGAGGGCCATTCTACAACAATTTGAGCGTATATTGATATCAGCAGTAAAAGCATCTGCAGCCCAATAAAAGCACTTTTGTAAGTTTATTGCAATCAACCGTGATATACTCATCATGAATCATTTTTAGGGGTAAAAATAAAGTGGTAGATACTCACAGCGAAGGATTATTTAGGCAAGAGCAATGAAGCCCCAGGAGTTTAGATAAACTAAATGACTGGGGTGAAGAGTGTAGATAACAAAACCAAACCAATTTGACTGGATCAAATTGGAACAGCGAAGGTAAATGCCAGGAAGGCATTTATAAAAATCATTCGCGAAGAGTATATATGCAGCATTTTGACTGAATCTATTTGGCAGTCTTTAAAGCTGATCACTGGATATACACTCTGCTAGCACATGATAAACGTTCAGTTCATCATATGATAATTACGACGAAACCATCGCTTTAAGTTTAACGTGAATTTCCATTTCAATATGACCGTCAACTCTAACATCATTCAGATAATGCTCTAGCATAGGAAAGTTATCTGGCTCAAATCCGCTATCAGGCAACCAGTCTGAATAAATACTCAATTGTGCCTTAATGGTTTCTTCTGGAGAACCTTTAAAATACAATACGGCGTATTTACCTTTTGGTATTTCCGACAAGTTAAATGGAGGGTTAACTTGTATGTTACTACCAATCACAATTGCAGCTTCATAACGACATTTGTCAATGGGTGTAACCGTTGGATTATCAAAAGCAAATGCAAAACGCTGTTGTTCATCCCGCTTTATTCCATTGCTAGCAGCCCACCCGATCAGTTTATCCCATGCTTCATAAATTGCCTTGGATTCATATCCGCGAGTAGAAGGTAAAGCACATACACGATATCCATCAATATCTCTTACTTCGATATTCATAATTGTATCCTCTCTATAGATTGCACTCGTCATCTCATTTGTGAGGCGAGTAGGATACAAATCGGAAGGATTGAAATCTTTTCCATACTTGCTGTATATTTTTCCAATCTTGCTATCTTTAATTTTATCTGGATTTCTTATTTCCGACGGACTAAAACCAAAGTACAGTTTCACAGCCTTTGAAAAATTGGCACTCGATGAAAAGCCATTACCTAATGCTACCTGAGTCATTGAAAGATCAGGTTTAAAAATTAATGTGTTGATCGCCCGCTCAAGCCGTCGCCTTGCAATGTAATCATTGATGGTCTCACCTACAATTCCTGTAAAAATGCGATGAAAATGATAAGGTGAAAAATGGCTTACTTTTGCCACGTCGGTCAGTAAAATTCTCTTAGACAGGTTTTCTTCGATATATTGAAGAGCCTGATCAATACGAGTTTTGTACTTTCTATTCATGAGCACCAAATCTAACTAAATTTCAGTCAACGATCGCACTTCGAAAAATAAACATCAATACCATAAATGGAAATAGTGATTTATTTTCTTTCCATGTTTTTGTAAACCAGTTTTTCACTCATTAGTCCTCACCCTCTGTGTTTGCACAAGTAACCATTTACATGCACCGCTATAACATACTCATTAGAAAGGCGTTAGAGGCCTTAAGGCTATTTTGATTAAATTACATACATTTACTCTGGCAGCAGCCTTAACAACTCCCCAGGGCTTTGGTCAGTTAGCAAGTAAACAAAACCATCAGGGCCTTCTGTGACTGCTCTGATACGTTTATAAAAGTTATAATGCTGCTCTTTACCCTTTTGTAATCCTGTTAAGGTTACCCTAGCCAATAGCCTATCTTTTAAAGCTCCTACTAAAAAATCACCTTGCCAGTTTTTAAATTGGTTACCTCGATATAAAGCCATACCAGAAGGTGCAATAGAGGGCACCCAATACCAATGGGGCTGTTCCATATGAGGATCATGGGTTTTCTCTGTAATGACATCACCTGAATATTCTCGGCCATAGGTAATCATTGGCCAGCCATAATTCTCCCCTGCTTTAACTAAATTAATTTCATCCCCACCTTTAGGGCCATGTTCATGTAACCAGAGTTGTTGAGTGGTGCTATCAAACACCATCCCCTGAGGGTTCCTATGCCCATAACTATAAATTTCTGGCAATGCATTTGTTGTTTTACTAAACAACCACCTACTAAAGTAGGTGGGTTAGTAATATGGACTGAAAGTCCGGATACGGGTCGAAGACCCGTTTTTTTTATCAGTCTTCAGTCCTAAAATTATCATCAATCCTCGGCTCAAAGTGATGTTCTAAATATTCTTTTATCATTTCTTCTGTTACATCTCCTGAAGTTACACAAAAATAACCTCTAGCCCAAAAATGTCGACCCCAGTATCTTTTCCTTAAATCAGGATAGCTTTCAAACAGTTTTGCCGACGTTCGACCTTTTACTCTTCGCATTATTTCGCTAGGAGCCATATTGGGTGGCGCTGAAACTAGCAGATGTACATGATCCTTACTAATGACACCCTTTAATATATCAATTTCAAAAGTATGGCATGTCTGTCGTATTAACTCTCGAGCCTTTAAACCAACATCACCTTTTAGCACTTGATAACGATATTTCGTTACAAATACAAAATGATACTGAATTTTGAAAACTGTATGGCTACCATATCTATAGTCCATCGCAATACCCCTACAGCATTATATAAGTAGACTCAGAGTATCATAGCTAAAGCTGACCGGCTAAAAGCCGGTGGTTTTAACCTTTCAGGTGACTAATAAAGGGATTATCTTTTGCAGGTTTACCTTCTGCAGTTAATCTTAAAACTTTACCTGCATGGGTATCTAAACGCTGAGAATTACGGCGATCTCCTCGATCGCCAATAGTCATATAAAGATAGCCTTGTTGATCAAACACAATTCTTGAGCCAAAATGGTGACTCGCTCGACTAGTGGCTGAGGTAAGTAATAATTCTTTTATTTGTTTAAGCTGACCATCATTAAAAATGCTTCTAGCTAAAACAGTGGTATAGCCACCAGTTACCGCTTTACTATACGTCAGATAGACCCAGCGATTTTGCTTAAACTTAGGATGTAGCGCAATATCCAATAAACCACCCTGCCCCACTTGAGCCACGGGCAAAGTAGCAATGGTTTTACTGGTCTGTTTATTAAGTTGTATATATTTAACCGCACCGCCTTTTTCAGTAATTAATAGCTCAGTAGGTGTTATAAATGCCATCCCCCAAGGGTAACGCAAATCACTTATCAAAGTTTGCACTTTAAAGGGCAGTTCTGCTGCTAATACTGCCTCGATGATAAGTATCCATAACAAAACACTTTGAAAAATCCATTTCATAGCAAGTTTTTATTTCAGGTTTGATATATTCTTATGGCTACCATCACACAGTGGTTTATGCTCGCTTACTTTACAGCCACAAAAGAATACTTTTTTAGACTCTTCTGCTTCATACTTGATAGGAGTAATGCCTGTACCTGAATGGGAACCGTCACAAAAAGGTTGGTTTTTGCTACGACCACAGGCACACCAGAAATAACTCATACCGGCTTTTACTTCTACTGCAAATGGCGTATCAGAGGCTCTCACAGGTGCTGTCATGTTTAACTCCTTGGTTTTTGCAGTTTCACTCTATTAAAACGTTATTATTGAAACTGTAGCCATCAATGCCTAATTTGCCACAATGTACTTAGCGACTAGAACAAGCTCAACATTCACTAATCCCCAACCCCCGCATGATGTAAAACAAACGCATATTCCATGGCTAACTCACGATAAGCCTGATAGCGGCCTGATACCCCACTGTGCCCTGCTTCCATTTCGGTATACAACAGGATTTGATTATTGCTAGTGTCATGCTGGCGAAGTTTAGCCACCCATTTGGCTGGTTCCCAATATTGCACTTGCGAGTCATGCAGCCCTGCTGTTATCAGCATATTAGGATACGCCTGTCGGGTAATGTTATCGTAGGGAGAATAAGACTTAATGTACTCATAGGCATGGCGATCATGGGGGTTTCCCCATTCTTCATATTCATTCGTGGTTAGCGGAATGGTTTCATCCAACATCGTGGTTAACACATCCACAAACGGCACCTCAGCCACAATACCTCGATATAATTCAGGAGCCATATTCGCTACAGCCCCCATTAACAAACCACCTGCACTCCCCCCCATAGCAAACACATTATCTGCTGCACCATAACCTGCTGAGACCAAATAACGAGTAACATCAATAAAGTCATTAAAACTATTCAACTTATTGTCAAGTCTACCCGCTTCATACCATTGGCGACCTAAGTCTTCGCCACCACGGACATGGGCCAGGGCATAAACAACACCTCTATCTAGCAGGCTTAATCGGGCGGAACTAAAAAAAGGATCTAATGAACTGCCATAAGCCCCATAGCCATAAATTAATAATGGGTGTCCAGCCTGACGGCGAAATCCTTTCCGGTAAACCAACGAAACAGGCACTTTCGTTCCATCTCTAGCAGACACCATCAATCGCTCTGATTGATAAAGCGAAGGCTTGAAAGCACCAATGACTTTATCCTGTTTTAATAGTGTTTTCTGACGTGTACGCATGTTGTAGTCAAATACAGAGTCAGGTGTAGTCAACGAAGAATAACCAAAGCGAAGGATTTCTGTATCCAACTCTTCATTGTGGCCTATGTAAGCCGTATAGGCTGGCTCGCCAAAGTCTAGATAGTGATCTTTATTATCACTCAACTGGCGTATTCTAAGCTGCAGCAAACCATTGGTGCGCTCTGCTATAACCAAAAAACCTTTAAATGCTTCTAAATCTTCCAGAAAAGTATCTACCCGGTGAGGAATCACTTCTTTCCATGCTTCTTTATTCCCCATATGGCTCTTGTCCACGGTCATTAATCGAAAATTTTCTGCCTGCCAGTTAGTTCGAATAAAGAACTTATCGGCAACATCAACAACCTCATACTCATGACCAGGCTCTCGACTAACAAATGAAATAGGTTTAGTCAGTGGGTTATTTGCATCTATCAATTTAATATCACTGGTGCGGGTGCTGGTTAATTCAATCACTACATATTGGTGAGATTTAGTTGTATAAAGGGAAATATAAAACTGATTATCCGTTTCTTCATACACCAGCTGATCTTGTTTTTGGTCAGTGCCTAGCTCATGCCGATAGACTTGATAAGGTAATAAGGTTTTTGGATGTTTGCGAGTATAAAACAGGGTTTTATTATCACTGGCCCAGGCAATATCACCAGAGGTGTTAGTTAATTCATCAACCAGTAATTTACCTGTGGTTAAATCTTTGATATGAATACTATATTGTCTGCGTCCCTGAGTGTCTTCTGAAAAAGCCAACAATTGTTGATTAATGCTAACTTCAGCCTCCCCCAGCTGATAATAATTATAGGGGGCAGCTCGTTGGTTCAAGTCTAAGATGATAGTTTCAACAGCAGTTAAATTTCCTTTTCTCCGACATAACTTTTCATACTCTTCATCTCCTTCAAAACGACTGTAGTACCAATACCCTCCCCGTTGATAAGGCACACTACTGTCGTCCTTTTCTAATCGGCCAATCATTTCCTGATAAAGCTGTTCCTGTAAATGCGAGACAGATTTTAAGCTTGTCTGGGTATAGCTATTCTCTGCCAGTAAGTAGTCAAGTACAGGTTGAGCCTTTCGTTCATCATCTCGCAACCAATAGTAAGGATCTACTCGCTCCTCACCATGAACTTTCAGTGTTTTAGGCTGCTGCGCGGCAACTGGAGGGGATTTCAACATATTGACAATATTCTCCACTGGTGTTGATACAACATTATTAGAAATCAGGAGTATAGCCAAGCTAACCAGCCAGATTATGCTACCACTGCTGCATTGTTTCATTGTATTCCTTGTTATACTACACAAATGGTATTACCCATCAACAGATTGCAAGACCTATTAGTTTGAAAGGAAATTCAAGTTTAATCAACATGATACCGTTACTAAATAAAGTGGCCTCAGCCCTTTATATTCTCTTCTATCAGGCTATTGTGTTTAGTATCCATTTGCATTAGGGATTTATTATGTCATCAGTTGACCAGTTTGAAAGTGTTTTCAGGGCCGCAGTAAAAGATGTCTATCACCACAAGCCTATTAAAGTTGAATCGGTACTTTTAATAACCGATCAAAATGAAGCTGATAGTGTAAAAATAAAACAACAGTTACAGCAGTTTTCGCCCCAACTCTGTTCTAATAGTATTCAATGGCATATAAATGCAGGTGAAAAATCAAAAACGACAGAAGCGCTATTACAGGAGGTTGAAGCAGTCAAACCTGATCTAATTTGCAGTTATCGGAATTTATACAGCAATGCCTGGCAGTATCCCCATAGTTTAGGAGAACATCTTGATGTATTACTGCAACATACCACAATACCAGTTCTAGTTATTCCACACCCTAAAGCCAGCTATGCCGGTAAACATGCGTTAACCAAAAGTAGTTCTGTCATGGTAATAACTGATCACCTTACCCTTGATCATGATTTAGTGAGTTATGGAGTAGCCTTTACTTCACCTGGGGGGAATCTACACTTGAGTCACATTGAAGATGAGGCCTATTTTCAACGGATTATTAAAGCAATCAGTAAAATTGCCACTATTAATACGGATGATGCACAAGAAAAACTGGCTAAACAATTGCTAAAAGAACCCCATGATTTTATTCGCTCATGCCCTCCAGCTCTAACTGAAGCTAATATTAATCTTAATGTGATTGAGCATGTAAACTTTGGACATCATATTAGGGACTATAAAAAGCTAATTGAAGAGCATGAGCTGGACTTGTTAGTGATGAATACTAAAGATGAAGACCAACTGGCAATGCATGGTCTCGCTTACCCTTTGGCTGTTGAAATGCGGCAAATTCCATTACTCATGTTATAGAGTGGCCTTTTTAATATTTTAGCCAGCTTCTCTTTTTTTACTTAAAAATATTTTCAGGAAAATAATCAATGAGTAATACCCCACAAGTAACGACTGATACCGTCGCTCATGGTGTTCACCATGTCAGTACTGAAGTAACAATAATCTTTGTGATTATTTTAGTACTGATGATAATCAGCTTGGCCCTAGAAGAAAAAATTCACGCAAAAAAATCACTAATTGTTTCAGTATTTGCTGCCATAAGCTTACTACTTGGAGCATTTTTTGAACTATTACCCTTCGGTAGCGTTGCCTTGCCTAATGGCCACGAGATTAACATGCCAGTATTTATCCCTGCTGTAGATTGGGGGGTAATTTCCATTATTCTAGGCTCCAGTATTTTTGTTGACGTAACTTCCCGGTCGGGGTTATTCACCTGGGTGGCAATCAAACTGACCAAGGCATCGGCCGGAGATCCGCTCAAACTATTGTGGTACTACGGAGTAATGACAGTGATTTTTTCTGCTGTATTAAATAATGTGACGGCAATGATTATTGTTGGCTCATTAACTGCTGTATCACTTAACAAACTAAACCGCTCTGAAAAATTACTAGGTTTTTTATTAGTCCAAGGCCTACTCACCAATATAGGTGGTTTGTTAACCCTAATTAGCTCTGTACCTAACATTATTGTAGGTAATACCGCAGGTATCAGCTTTGTTGATTTTTTCCTGAAAGCCAGCCCTTATGTACTGGTTGCAACCGTCATTACGTTATGGATGGGTGCCAAACTGTTTTCCATTCAATCGCTTGCATCTGAAAAGGAAAAAAATCAAGCCAAAGAGCTAGTAGCCAGTTTTGATGAAAGCGATGGCATAGAAAGCAAACGTTTTTTCCAGTTTGCAGGAGTTATGCTGATCATGTTTATCTTAACCATTGCTACCACTTCTATTTTACCTTTGGTTAAAGACTTAGGAATGGGGTTCGTTGCACTTGGCTTTGCAACAGTAATGATGATTCGTTACAAATCGGAAGTCGACCAGTTTTATAAAACTGTCGATTGGGATTTAATCACCTTCTTCTGTGCTTTATTTGTAGTGATTAATGTAATGGAACATGCTCAAGTACTAGATTTAATCGGAAAAGGTATTTCCACATTAATTGGCACAGAAGAAACCCCATTTGGCATCAGCATTTTATTAATTCTCTCAGCTATTTTTAGCTCTGTTACTGATAATATTCCCCTAGCCGCTATGCTTGCAAAAATTTTAGGTACAGCAGGCACAGCAAGCGAATCATCCCTCTGGTGGTCAGTGGTATTTGGTGCCAACCTAGGCGGTAACTTAACCCCCATCGGCAGTGCATCAACTCTAGTTGCAGTAACAATTATGCATAAGTACAAGCTTTCTTTGTCTTTTGCTGGCTTTGTAAAAAAAGCTCTACCGTTTGCTGCACTACATATTATTCTGGCTACTATTTATGTATTGATCGCTTAGAAACAAATATTTATCTCATTGTTTGGGAGTTCGAGAAACGATAGAGAACCTTATGAGGCATAGATGCTAATTAGAGCACCCTGCTGCGTGCTCTATATCATTTCTTGGACTCTATATAGAATGTATACTAATTTCTTCAACTGCTCACCAAATATCCCGGTAATATTGCCAGATACAATGGGATCATAATAATTCCCAAGGCGGTGCTGGTTAATACGGCAACTGAGGCTTTTTGGGGTTGTACATTCAACTCAACAGCCAATGCGATTGTATTCGCTGCCAGGGGTACCACTGCAACCAGCAACATAACGAATATCATTTGTTGATCAAGCCATTGAGCATACTGCTGATCAGCAAAAATCAATGCGACTATTAAGAGCGGCCAGCATATATACTTGCTAAAAGTAGTAAGCAGAATTAACCGCCAATCAATATGTTGTCGACCAACGTTAGCTAGAGAAAAACCAATTAACATCATCCCCAATACCGTATATGCCCCTTTAAATACAGCAAGTTGGCTCATGATACTGTCAGGTAACTGAGAGTGGGTTAAGTTAAGCATTAATCCTGCGCTAAATGCATAAATAAAGGGAATTTTGGCTAACTTCATCAGGCTTTTCTTAACTGAAAAACGTCCGCGTGCAGTAATATAAAAACCAATTGTATACTCGTAAAAGGTAATACCTAACATTGAAAAAATTACCAGTGCTACGCCATTATCATCTAATATCGCCATTGCCACAGGTAACCCAAAATACCCCGTATTGGCCGTACTACAAGACAATGCAAATAAGTGTTGAGTATTATCTTTCCAGCAGCGTTGCCCCACCCGTAAGCCAACTAAACCAAAAATCACACAAATCACAAAGAATATTATGGGTACAGCTAAATAAGCGGGAGTTAATTCTGCTTTAGCAGTACCACTAAAAATAACAATTGGTGATAATACATAAAGTAATAAGGTTGATATTGTTTTTAGTTCAATAGTAAAACAACGGCCAATTACAAAACCAAGTAGTACCAGGAAAAATAAAAAGCTTACTTTTTCAAGCAAGAAAAGGAAGTCAACCACGGTCACTCCTATGAGTATACCTGACTAAAACATTAAAAAGAAAACGGTAACCTAGCAGGGCAAGGTTACCTCCCCAGAATGGGTAAACATATCCGGAAGCTATTAGACGTGATTGCTAAGACTCAAGCAAACGATTAAAATGAACAGCATCATGAGAAAAACTCATACTTGTGTTTTAAATTGATTGGGTACTAAAGAACTATATGCCTCGTTACCTTCCTTCACTAAATGCCTTGAAAGCCTTTGAAGCTGCAGGTCGCCATCAAAATTTTACTCTGGCTGCTAACGAGCTGTTTGTTACCCAAGGAGCTATTAGTAGGCAAGTCAAACAATTAGAGGAGTACTTAGGCTTTCCATTATTTGAACGAAGAGGTCAAACCTTACAGCTCACTGCAGCAGGTAAACAATATTTAGCGGCAATCAAAGAAGCTTTAGATACAATGGATGAAGCCACCCAAAGCCTTATCCAACAGTTTCGTCCTAATGAAACTCTCACCATTAGTGTTTTGCCATCATTAAGTTCACGCTGGTTGATCCCTAAAATCAACCAGTTTAAACAACAACACCCCCATCTGCAGCTTAACATTATTACCAGTGACAATTCCGATGCATTATTTGAAGAAAATGTTGATATTGTGATTCGCAGTAGCAAAGAAAAAAGCTGGTCTAGAGTGGATGCAACCTGGTTGATGAATGAAGAACTGATTCCAATTTGTAGCCCAGATTTATTACAAAAAAATTATCCAATTAATACGGTAGATGATTTTCATCACTACACCTTACTAGAACATACATCTAGAAAACACATGTGGCGTAACTGGTTTAAACAGCATAACAGCAAAGAACCAACGGAAAAACGGCTTGGCTTTGAACATTATTTTATGTTGATTCAAGCTGCTCAGGAAAAATTAGGCATCGCTCTGGTTCCCCGCTTTCTTATTGAGCAAGAGTTGACAAGTCACTCATTAATATCACCTATACCAACCCCTTGCACCAGCCGGTATAGTTACTATCTTATTACCCGTAAAATGAAACAAATACCTCAAAAAATCAGCCTATTTAAAGAATGGATTTTGTTTATTTGCCAAGCATCATCAACCTCTAATTAGTATGACGGCAGTAATTTTACCTTTTTCAAACCATTGCCTATACTGGTAGAGCATGTGCATGAATAAGGTAGCTACCTTATTCATGCACTACTAGAAATGCTGAAAATGAAACAGTACTATTTATGCAAGACAGTTCGAAGGCCCCGCTGTAGTACCTCGTCTCGTTCTACATAAGTAACTTCTGCACTTCTCAGCTTAGCTTTTGGCTGGCTTTAATCAATATAACAGTCTAAAGCAACCACTAATAGTTTGAAATAGGTAAATAGCTTCTGGAGTAATTAAATGTCCTCTAATATTGGTCATGTAAAATGGTTCAATGAGACTAAAGGGTTTGGGTTTATTGAACAAGAAAACGGCTCAGATGTATTTGTTCATTACAGTGCAATTAATGGTACTGGCCATAAAACTTTACTTGAAGGTCAAAAAGTTCAGTTCAATATCAAACAAGGTCAAAAAGGGCCACAGGCCGATAATGTCATAGTAGTGTAACCCATCCTTATTACATGGCTGCTTTTCATACCGATAGCAGCCTACATGAAATATCTAAATGCTACCCAAATAAAACCTTCATATATACCATACATACCCTATAAATGTAACCAACTCACAGCTTCTTTCAACTTCTGCTGACCTGCTTGCTCAATAACTTCTCCATGAGCCATGACAATTCGTTCAAAGTTCCAATGTAAAACTTGTTGCAGTTGTTCCCTAGCATGGGCTTTATTGCGCATTAATAAGCGAAACAACCTACTCATAGCCAGTTTTCCTAAAACACCCGACAACCGTAAATAAAGGCTAAATAAAGAACGGTCCGCTTTTTGAATATTACATACTAAGTCAGTCACAATTAGACTATTGCTTGCTGAATGAAAAAAGACCACCTCATTCAAAAGCGGCAAAGCCGTAAATACAAAATGATTAAGCTCTCCTTGCCAAGGCTGAAAAGAGTGATTATCAAATACATAATCAAATGCTAGATCCTTGCGCTTGTCAGGCAAACCAGGAGCAACTAATAACTTAGCCTCAGGAAAGTGTTGCTTCGCTTGTTCAGCATACAAGTGATGCATCAAGTTAGGCGCCACAATATAAGCTATATCACCTAATTGGTTTAATGCATCAACCAATGCCTCATCTAATACCACTGGACTAATTAATACCAATTTGCTATCTGATAAGCGAACTACAGTCATCCTAAGTGCAATATCAGCCCCTAAAAAGCGCATACCGCTTTCTACCGTCCATAGGTTTTCTGCCAGTTGTTTTAACATAATAATGAGTTGACCTTATATGCAGTGATATAGATATCAAGAAATTATGCTTAGAAAGTTACAAAAATACCAGCATGGCTACTACTCAATAGCTATCTTTTGGCTAGGAAACGGATACCTCGCTTTAATTTCTTTAACTTTTGCCAACCATTGGAGCTTTTTAGTCTCAGCATTTGCTGGGCTACTGATCAAGTCATAATCATATTCATTTTTTAATGGATCCGCTTCAGTTGTGTACGCCTGTCGTCTCTTAGATTTTATTTCCTCAATTTTTTCCTGGTATTTATCTTCATTATTTTTTACCCGCCATTGGTTGTTGTCGCGGAAGAGTTCGTCAGTATATTCACATTCTAAATACTGCCAAGCACCAACAAAACGAGTAATATGTTTAATACCTTGCTCGTCAATAAAAAATTTATTTTGAGTACGTGCATCGATAATATTATGCCCATCATATCTCAAGTAGCTTAATGACAGTTCAAACTCACTCCCTTTTACTATTTTATCTTTATTTCCCAACACCCAGGCATTTTCTGCCCCTGCGATCACTAAATCTCGCTCAGTTTCATAATACATGTTAGTACCAGCCTATGACTTTAATTGATGAGTTTTTTATGAATGCATGATTTGATTCATTTGTAGGTTTTGTTCCCCACCCATCCCAGACCATAATAACTGATCCATTTTTACCATCATTATTTTGCGATGGAACCCATATAAAGTATTTTTCTGAATTAAAGGCGACAGCAACTCCACCGTACTCATCTGTTTCATCATCAACGGTATTAGCACTACCAGAAATAAAAGTAGCATCAAGAATCTCCTGATTGCCTTGATTCCCTTCTTTGCCATCAGCTTTTACCTGTGCCACCCATCGAATTGGTGGTCTTCTTAAATGATGTTCACCTGCTTTATAAGATCCCTCACCTGCCTGTGCCGATATTTTTATCCAACCCGACTCAAAACAAGGTTTGGTTTTATCACTACACACCTTTTCTATTATTGGCTTATCTTTATCGGGTAATAACGTCGCTAGTAATACATCATCATAATTACTATCAAACTTCATTGAATCATGGCTCAACTTATTTGGGTTGTAGTTAGAATCACTAAGCGCTAACAACTGAAAGCCTTCTTGAGGGCTCCACCGTAAGTGATAGGTTTTATTACTTGTGTATGAAAATGTCCTTTGCTGAACAGAGTAATCACTAGTATTAAATGTTTTCCAGCCTCGCCATAAGATGGTTTGATTAGGTAATATCACTAACTGATTATTGTCAGCTGTTAGAGCTAGTTTATATTCTTCATTTTGGATTTCTGCATAGATAGGTAAATTAGCTAGCTGAGAAAACCTAACCCCCTGCGCCACGTCATAATCCACTTTTTTCAAATACTGCGAATGAGGGTTTTCTTCAGCCACATGCTCTACCAGCTTCTCGCCAACAAAATCCTGGGTTGCGAGTACAATGGATGGATCAATTTTTAACTGCACGACTTCCGCATTAGAAACCTCAAACATTACCTTTAAATACAGGCTGCTACCCGCCCCTTCTGTCAGTTTGGGTTTATAGGTTTTTGGGTAGCCTCCAATGGCAATTAAATCACCTTCTGCATCAAAAATACCAAACTCTGTGATATACCAACCGCCAATTCCTTCAGGGATAACCGCTTCAACTACCAGGTAGTTTTCATTTTTATCGTCCACATAGATACGGTTGATATTTCCTTCCCAGCATTGGTTAACTAATTGGGTATCGTCTTCAGTAGGAAATACAACGTCACCTTTTTTGTCTCCACCATTACCAACCTGAATTTTTGTTAAATTCAGCTTTGTGCCTAATACTTGAGAATTCGTCAGTTTAGCTTTGCCCTGCTTGGTTAGTAAACTGTAAAACTGTTGTGTCATTAACTTGCACCATTCACTTTGACTATATATCCACTACTTTTTCTTTATTATCAATAAAACAGCTTGCCAATATCAGGTGAAATATTTCACTATCTCAAAAAATCTAAAAGCGCAAATAAGACCAAGGGATAATAAGAAAGAAAAGATTGAGCGAACGCAGCTAATTGAACCTCGACAATTGTTCCGGTACCTACTTTATACAGCGGTATTTATACCATCATGCATAAACTACATTCACACAGCCCCCTGAACACAAAACAACCAGTTTTGTCTGTTTCATCACCAATACAGCTGAGTTTGAACACTATTTCTTCATGATGGTTTATAATCAAGCTTATGATTTACACAATAGACTTCATAAAACAGGGTAAGATTATGAAATGGAGCCTAGCCACCTTGCTGTTGCTATGCTTTGCCATAGCTAATGCAAGCCCCACAGCAACACCGCACCTTCCCAAGTGGGCAGTAAAGCTCAATTGCAAAGGGTGGTCTGATTGTTATGCGGTGAATAATGGTAGTTATGGTAATCGAAATAATGCCAAAACCTTTACCACACAGCACGAAGCTTTGCAGTTTGTGAAAACATTCACTAAAAGCCTGCTGCGACTGGACCCCCAAGTGGTAGAAATACACCTTGCCCGAAACTAATATCACTTCGGGCAAGGTGTACACATGAGCCCTTATTCCTGTTGTTCTTTAACTCTTTTCTATTCTTTACTCTTAACTCTTTCTACTGCATCTTGCCAACCCCGATACAGTTTCTCTCTTTGGACTTGCTCCATGCTGACTTCAAACTGTTGCTCAGAGTGCCAACACTCAGCAATATCTTCTATCGACGGATATATCCCTTTGTGCAACCCAGCTAAATAAGCAACACCAAGCGCGGTGGTTTCTGTCACTTGTGGGCGTTCAACGGTCACCCCCAAAATATCGGCCAAAAACTGAACCATCCAGTTATTTACCACCATGCCACCATCCACTCTTAAGGTCGTCGGCTCTACACCATCAGCAGCCATGGCATTCATTAAATCTTTGGTTTGATAACAAACCGACTGCAATGCTGCTGCAACAATTTCCGCCACTCCAGTATCGCGAGTTAATCCCAAAATAGCACCTCTAGCATGAGGGTCCCAGTAAGGTGCTCCTAAACCGGTAAAAGCAGGCACCATGTACACTCCATGGGTTTTCTTTGCCACTTGAGCTAACGCCTCCGTTACATTAGCATGAGGAATCAGCCGCAACCCATCTCGCAACCACTGCATAGCAGCCCCAGCAATGAAAATACTGCCCTCAATGGCATAATTCACCTGACCATTGAGTCGATAGCCAATAGTGGTTAATAGCCGATTTTCAGACTGAATCACCTGCTCCCCAGTATTCATAATGACAAAACAACCAGTCCCATAAGTGCTTTTTACCATGCCAGGTTTGAAACAGGCCTGCCCCACTAATGCTGCTTGCTGATCACCAGCCATTGATAAAATAGGAATTTCACCACCAAATAAAGTACGTTCAGTTACGCCAAACTCGGCACTACAGTCCATTACTTCAGGCATTAAAGTGACAGGTACATTGTGCAGCTTAAGTAATTCTTCGTCCCATTGTTGGGTGTGAATATTAAACAATTGGGTTCGGGAGGCATTTGTGGCATCGGTTTTATGGCTTTTGCCACCAGTTAACCGCCACAATAAAAAAGTATCAATGGTGCCAAATAATAGCTTACCCGCTTCGGCATTTTCTCGAGCGTCAGGTACATTATCTAATAACCAGTTAAGCTTAGATGCAGAGAAATAAGGATCAATTAACAATCCCGTTTTTTGATTAATTAAAGCTTCCTTACCTGCCTGCTTTAATTTTTTACAATAGCTGGCTGTTCGTCGATCTTGCCAAACAATAGCGTTATAAATAGGCTTGCCTGTTTCACGATCCCATACCACAGTTGTCTCACGTTGATTCGTAATACCAATTGCCGCAATATCAGTCGATCTTAGTTTGCCTTTTTGCATAACCTGCTGGCAAACTTGCAAGGTTGTTACCCATATTTCTTCAGGGTCATGTTCAACCCAGCCATCATCAGGATAATATTGTTTGAATTCCTGCTGTGCTTGCCATAACGGCAAACCTTTTTCATTAAAAATAATTGCCCGAGAACTGGTAGTACCCTGATCAATCGCCAAAATATAGGTGGACATGGTTACTCCTTTTTTTTATTTCTTACCTGCAATTCCAATCAATGTTATAAAGCAGCCCTGATAGCAACGAGATAAAACAAGTACCTTATTATCAGGTAAACAATTATTAGAGGTGCCCTAAAGGGATACACTATGTCACAACATAGCCGACATCAAGAAATCGTAAAATGGGTGATTCAACATGGCTATGCCAATATTGATGATCTTGCCCAACACTTTAGTGTCACTCCCCAAACAATTCGAAGAGACCTCAATAGCCTAGCCAACAACGGTAAAATTGTTCGCTATCATGGTGGTGCCGTATCACAAACAAGTACTCAAAATACGGCTTATCACACCCGCCAAATTATGCAATTAAACGAAAAAAAGCGGATAGCAAAACAATTAGTGACTTATATCCCCAATCATGCTTCGCTTTTTATTAACATTGGCACCACAACCGAAACAGTTGCCAAGGCCTTGTTAAAACATCAAGGGCTAAAAATTATCACTAATAACATCCATGTGGCCAGTCTGTTTTGCAATAAAACTGACTTTGAAGTCATTTTAGCAGGAGGTCAGCTTAGACAGCCCGACGGCGGCATTGTTGGACAAGCAACAGTTGAATTTATTCAACAGTTTAAGGTTGACTTCGGGATTATAGGCATAAGCGGTATTGATGCTGATGGAGCATTACTCGATTTTGATTATCAAGAAGTAAAAGTATCTCAGGCTATTATCAATAACTCACGCGCCGTCTTTTTAGCTGCAGATCAGTCTAAGTTTGGCCGTAACGCAGTGGTCCGCTTAGGTCATATTACCCAGGTTAGCAAAGTATTCACTGACTACTGCCCCTTCCCCAAATTAAAACAACGATTAAATGACTGTGAAGTCGAACTAATTGAGTGCTAATACTTTCTTACTATTTCTTTTTAATAGCCGCTTTCTTACTTGTATCTATCAATATGCACACGTTACACTTGGGATAATGTTCTTTTTCGAAAATAATGTTCGAGACCTTACATTTTAAAGCGTAGCTATAGCCGCTATAAGAACATGGCTAGCTATCAGGCATGGTTAATAGCAAAACCCAATGAAAAAAGTCATTTTTAGCACACGCCTTTAGGCTTTAACCTCAAAAGGATACAAGTAATTTATGGATGCATCCGTCGGTATTACCCCAGCCACCCCTTTAGACCTGATTATTATTGGTGGTGGTATCAATGGTGCAGGCATTGCTGCCGATGCAGCAGGGCGTGGATTAAAAGTGCTTATTTGCGAACAACAAGATTTCGCCTCTGCCACGTCATCAGCCAGCAGCAAACTTATTCACGGAGGTTTGCGCTACCTAGAGCATTATGAATTCAGGTTAGTGAAAGAGGCTCTACAAGAGCGGGAAGTGTTATTAAAAATCGCTCCGCATTTAGTGAAACCCATGCGTTTTGTATTACCTCATCAACCCCATTTACGCCCAGCATGGATGATTCGCACCGGTTTATTTTTATACGACCACTTAGGTAAGCGGGAGTCATTAGAAGCCTCTCGTGGTGTTCGTTTTGCTGAAGACTCTGCGTTAGACGAAAAAATTAAACAAGGCTTTGAATATGCTGATTGCTGGGTTGATGATGCCAGGCTAGTCATTACCAATATTCAATCAGCCTTTCAGCATGGTGCTAATATTCGAAATCGAACATCCTTTGTGGAAGCATTTCGTGAAAACCACCATTGGAAGGTGGTACTACGAGACGAGCAAACCCAGCAGCTTTCCACTCATTATACTAAAGGTATAGTAAATGCTGCAGGCCCTTGGGTTGCTAATATTCTACAACAAAACATACATATGCAATCCCCCTATAAAGTTCGCTTAATCAAAGGCAGTCATATAGTGGTGCCTAAGTTGCATAATGGCTCTGAAGCTTATATTCTGCAAAACAATGATCAACGAATTGTTTTTGTCATTCCCTATTTACATGACTTTTCATTGATTGGTACTACAGATATAGAATATAAAGGAGACCCCAGGCGGGTAAAAATCTCTGCCACAGAAATTGACTATCTGATTAATATCACCAACAACCATTTTAAGCAGCACATTAGTGAAGCAGACATTGTTTATAGTTATGCAGGTGTACGCCCACTGTGTGATGATGAGTCAAGCGCCCCCTCAGCCATTACCCGCGATTATACCTTAACCATTGACCACCAAGATGGGCATACCCCATTACTATCAGTGTTTGGCGGGAAAATAACGACTTACCGTAAACTGGCAGAAGCGGCGATGGAAAAACTTATCCCTTACTTTGCTAATATGGAAAAACCCTGGACTCAACATACTCCTCTTCCAGGTGGTGATTTAAGTGAAGGCGTTGAAGGTTTGCAGCAACAGCTAGAACAGGCGCTTCCTTGGTTAGAGCCTAAAATCATAGATCGCTATGTGCATAGTTATGGTCATTGCTGTTATCAATTTCTTGAAGGAATCCAAGGCCCTGAGATGATGGGTCCTTATTTTGGCGCAGGGCTATATGGGTGTGAAGTGGATTACTTGGTTAAACACGAATGGGTCAATCAAATTGATGATATTCTATGGCGACGAACAAAAGTTGGCTTATTGATAAACCGTAAACAATATAATCACCTGGCTTATTACTTAGAGAAACAGCACAATTTAGTTTCATAAAAAAGTAAACTGTCGCTTCTAGCCTATCCACACTAAAATAAAAAAACATCGACTTTTAAGCTAAGGTTAGGCATGAAGCGCTTTAATATTATAACACTCATAGTGTCTTTCTTACTCCCATCACTATTCTTTCAGGCAAGCTTCGCTGAAATAGATGACCGTATAATGAAATATGGCATCACCCCTGACTCTTATCCTCCTTATTTGTTTAATAAGCAAGATCAATTAGATAATTATGAAGGAATTATTACTGATGCACTAAAAATAATTGCCAATCAGCTTGGCTATGAAGTAAAAACGGTGCTACTACCTCAAAATCGTTTAAAAAGGCAGTTATACAGTGGTAAAATTGATGTACTGCCTTTCGCTATTGAGTGGATAGATCAACCAGATAAAGTTGTGTATAGTGATACTATCATGAGAGTAAAAGACGTTGTCTGGTCTCTTAAATCAACGCCGGTTAAATACAGCAAACCTGAAGACTTATTTGGAAAAAAAGTGGTGACTCATATAGGATACCACTACCCTACTTTACAACCTTATTTTGATAGTCAACAAATTATAAAAAAAGAAACCAATACCAATCTAAATGTTTTAAAACTCATTACTAAAAAGCGAACCTCTACAGGCATTGTTGCTCAATTAACGGGCCAATGGTTAGCTCTACAAAATAACTGGACGACAGACTTATATTTCTCTGAGCAAGAGGTTAATGGCTTTAACTATCGTTTTTTATTTAGTAAAAAGTGGAAGGATCTCGTTCCCAAGTTTAACAAACAATTAAATAAGATAAAAACCAATGGTACCTTGACTACCATCATCAATAAGTATACTCAACAAAAGAAAGTAGCCAGTGTTACTTTTTAACTAAAGAGTGGCTAAAAAACAACAACTCCCAAGGCCGCCGAATTAATCGGCGTTTTTTTTATCTTATTTTTAGCAACCGCTAGTGGTCCATGCGTAAAGTTGGGTAACAGTCTTCAAAGCCATTTATTTTCTGGTAAGGCGCTTTTTTGCAAGCATAGTGGGTCTACGTCAAGAAAAAGTAACACAGCCAGAAGCTAAATGGAGAAGAAGTTGTTACCTTATTTTGCACATGGCCCACTAGCATATTTTATTAAAAATATACACTACCTACAATTTAGATAACTCCTAATGCACTATGCCTAAACCTGGATACCCCACTAAACACTCCCTACTATCACACCAACAGCGCGCTCATCTATTCATGCAGTTGAGTCGGTTGGAACAGTCTGGGTTATCGATGGAACACACCCTCAATTTACTCTCCGACGGTGATGACCAAGTAGCTAAACGAGCAAGTTTTGCTTTAAAGGATATAAAACGAGGTCAACCATTATCAACAGCAGGTAAACGTGCCGGACTCTTAACAGAACGAGATGCTTATCTAATAACAGTGGCAGAAGCCGGTGGCGTTCATACGGCAATATTTCGTCAATTAGCTGAAATATACCAAACCAGTGCCTCTCAACTTAAGCAAATCAAAAGCCGTTTAGTATTTCCTATCGTCATTTTAATTTGCGCCGTGTTTATTCGACAGTTTCCGGCTTTATTTCAAGGCAATATAACACTGTTTACGTATATTGCTGGTAATTTGTTCTTGCTAGGCCAACTTGGTGCCATTGCCTACATTGGTTGGCGACTACCCTATTGGATTCGCTATGGCTTTTTAGGGGCACTGAAAGGCAGTTGGGATAAATTGACAATCCATTTCCCCTATTTTGGCAACTGGTATGTACGCATACAAACCCGAGACTTTATCCAGGCACTGGGGTTATTACTGCAAGCAGGGCTACCCATTATGGAAGCCATCCCTAAAGCCTATCGTTTTATAGAAAATCAGCTGCTACGCGAACAGTTTGAAGAAATCGAGCAATCACTACAAGCAGGCAATAATTTCACTCAAGCATTTTCAAGCTTAGAAAACACCGCCTCCACTATTGTTCAATTAATTTCAACGGGAGAACACGCAGGAGACTTAAGTGGAATGATGTTGCGTTGCGCCAACATGGAAACTGAACAAATTAACTTGTATACCAGCATGGTAACCGAGTGGGTACCACGCCTAGTTTATGTATTAATTGCCGTATGGATCGCTTATGGCATTATTAAAGGTGGAGCACCAATGACTACAGTACCTTAGGCGACCCCATCAGCTTTCTAAACAGCTTGATACTCTTCTCGTAACTCTTTAGCCACTGTCACCATATTCGCTAATGCCTGTTCTGTTTCGGCCCAATCACGGGTTTTTAAACCGCAATCTGGGTTAACCCACAACCGTTTCAGGGCAATTTTATTCGCTGCTTTTTTCAATAGTTGTTTAATCCATGCAGGGCTTGGCACATTAGGTGAGTGAATATCATAAACACCGGGGCCTATATCATTAGGGTATGCAAAATCCTCGAAGGCATCCAATAACTCCATATCTGATCGGGATGTTTCAATGGTAATTACATCTGCATCTAACGCGGCAATTGCCTCAATAATGTCATTAAATTCGCTATAACACATGTGAGTATGTATTTGCGTAGTATTTTCTACCCCGCAAGAGGCAATTTTAAAGCAGCGCACCGCCCAGTCTAAATATTGTTGCCATTCTGCCTTTCTTAAAGGTAAGCCTTCTCGAATGGCTGGTTCATCAATTTGTATGACATGAATGCCCGCCTTTTCTAAATCCTGCACTTCATCCCTTAAGGCTAATGCTAATTGTAAACAGCTAACTTCACGGCTTACGTCTTCTCTTGGAAATGACCAGCAGAGCATGGTGACTGGACCTGTTAACATGCCTTTTAAGGGCTTTTCCGTTAGGCTTTGGGCATAGCGAATCCACTCAACTGTCATTGGCTGCTCTCGCTTTATATCCCCTAAAATAATTGGCGGCTTCACACAGCGGGAACCATAGCTTTGTACCCAACCATGCTGACTAAATAAAAAACCTGACAATTGTTCACCAAAATACTCCACCATATCATTACGCTCAGCTTCTCCATGCACCAAAACATCCAAGTCCAAGGCTTCCTGGCGACTGATAGCTTCTGCTATTTGCCGTTGCATTTCTGTACGGTAATCCGCTTCAGTGGTTTTACCTGCTTTAAACGCTTTTCTAGCCGCTCGAATTGCTGTAGTTTGAGGGAATGAACCAATTGTCGTGGTTGGCAATAATGGTAACTTTAATTGCTGGCGCTGTAATTCAATTCGCTCATGATACGGCAGTTGACGTGTTGCTATAGTATCATCAATCGCCTGAATTCTTGCTTGCACGGTTTGATCATGAATACGACTAGAACTATGTTTTGCTTTAAAGGCTAAAGAGGATTTCTCAAATGCAGCGTTAATCTCTGCCGACTCATTTCCATTTAGCGCTTTAGCTAATACGGCAATTTCTTTATTTTTTTGTACGGCAAATGCCAACCACTGACGGACATCTTCAGCAAACCCTTGTTCCTGATCCACATCAACGGGTGAATGTAATAATGAACAGCTTGGCCCCACCCACAAGCGCTCTCCAAGTTTTTGTTTAACAGGTTGTAATCGATCTAACCAGCCATTTAAATCCGTACGCCACACATTTCGACCATTAACAACCCCAACCGATAACACTTTATAGGCAGGCAATCGGTCAACTACCGATGTCAACTGCTCAGGTGCTCGCACCAAATCAATATGCAAACCTTCTGTAGGTAAATTAATAGTAGTTGCTAGGTTATCAGCTAATGCACCAAAGTAAGTTGCTAATAGTATGTTTAGCGAGCTGCTTTGCAAGCGGTTATAGGCAGTCTCAAAGCCTTGACGCCAACTGTTAGGTAAATCTAAGGTTAAAATAGGTTCATCCAATTGCACCCATTCAATACCTAATGCCGCTATTTTAGCAAGTAATTCGCCATATACACTGACAAGTTCATCAAGCAGCGTCAGCTTATCAAAATCACTGCCTTTAGCCTTACCCAGCCATAAATAACTTAAAGGGCCTAATAAAACGGGTTTAGCCTTTAACCCCAACTGACTGGCCTCTTCTATTTCATCCAATAATTGATTACTGGAAATCTTAAACGATTGGTTTTCAGTAAATTCTGGTACCAAATAATGATAGTTAGTATCAAACCACTTAGTCATTTCACAGGCAGCGACTTCACCTTGATCATCGGTGTAGCCTCTGGCCATTTTAAAATAAAGATCTAAATCAACTGTTGTGGACGTTTGCTGGGCATCTGCTAAAAATCGAGAGGGAATAACTCCCAATGTGCAAGATACATTCAATACCTGATCGTACCAGGCAAAATCGCCAACTGGCACGTAATCCAGTCCTGCCTCTGCCTGCCATTGCCAATGCTGCTGTCGTAATGCTTTTCCTTCCGCCAAAAGCTGTTCTTGAGTTAGCTCTCCTCGCCAGAAGGCTTCAACCGCTTTTTTTAGCTCCCGTCGCTTACCAATCCGCGGAAAACCCAAACTATGTGCAATCGTCATTTTGATCTGTTCCCATGTTAGCCCTTCAACTTAATAGACCTTAGTATGGAAATCCCTTACACTTGAATCAAACTCATATTACTAATAACCAACTTGAAAAATATTAAACTTGATTCATTATGATGAGCCTTAATGACTATGCTTGAACTTCGCCACCTGAAAACGCTAGCCACCTTAAAAGAGTCTGGCAGCTTGGTAGAAACTGCTGAACGGCTACATTTAACTCAGTCCGCTCTGTCTCATCAGATAAAAGACCTGGAGGAAAGAATTGGCTGCCAGTTATTTATTCGAAAAACCAAGCCCCTGCGTTTTACAACCGCTGGAAAAAGACTACTCAATTTAGCGCAGGATGTGCTGCCATTGGTTCGTTCTGCTGAACGAGACTTAAGCCGTTTGGCAGGTGGAGAAGCGGGTAGGCTGCATATGGCCATTGAGTGCCACAGCTGCTACCAATGGTTAATGCCGACTATTGATCAATTTAGAAACAACTGGCCAGAGGTAGAAATGGACTTGGCCAGTGGCTTTAATTTTGCCCCATTACCCGCCCTGGCTCGGGGGGATTTAGATCTTGTCGTCACTGCCGATCCGCAAGAAATTACCGGCATTAGTTATATTCCGTTGTTTAAATATGAGAGCTTATTAGCAATAGCCAATCAACACCCCTTAGCCAACAAACCATTTATTGAACCAACAGACCTCATTCAGGAAACCCTGATTATTTACCCCGTTGAACATGATCGGTTGGATATTTTTAAACAATTTTTAGACCCTGCTGATATTGAGCCGGCGCATATTCGAACGGCAGAACTCACCTTAATGATGATTCAACTGGTTGCCAGTGGCAGAGGCGTATGCAACCTGCCCAATTGGGCGTTAACCGAATATCTGGAAAAAGGCTATGTGCAAGCAAAACCTCTTAGTGCTGAAGGCGTTTGGGCCACGTTATATGCAGCGGTTCGAGATGATCAGCTAAATACCCCCTTTATGAAAGACTTTTTATTAACTGCAAAAGATGTATCGTTTGAAGCACTATCGGGAATTAAAAACGCTGATACACTTGCAAGTTAAAGAAGCCCCTGTTCTATAGCTGGGAGCCACAGCAGGTGATGAACGTAGCAAAGGACACAAAAAAAAGCCTGCTAAAAATTAGCAGGCCTTACACTCTATCTAGGAGATAAAATAACTTAACTTAATAGAACACGTATGTTCTAACTACAACCTCACTTGCACCTGTTGCAGATGCCCGCCCCCTAATGTTGGCAAAAGCTTACTGTTAGTTCTATATAACCTTTGTAACTAATGGAAACAATTTGTAATAAAGGGCACTCCCAACGCTTTCATACTGTCAGCTGAGTTAAAAGTTACCCTACAAAATATACGGCGCTTGTCTATTCACGACAAATCATCTGCTAGTACTTGACTATCACTACTAGATCCAAACATTATTCACCAAAAAAAAGACAACATGAGTAGTTTATCTGCTTTATATTTACCATTCAGTCACTTAACTACATAATGATGATGAAGACAATTCTTACCTGGCTAACAGGTTTTCAGATTATTTTGGCTGCTTTATCTCAAGTCAGCTATGCTAACTCTCAATTATCAGCCGACTTTCTTAGCAAAATTGGCAAATGCAGTGCTCCCAACAGGATACTAGCAACCACTCCCCCTGTTGACCTTACAGATTTAACAGGCGGTGATCCTTTTTACTATACCAGCAACCAAACCCCAAGACCTTCTACTACTCACTCTAAAATACCCCACCTACCGGTTTATTTTGGCTATATGAGCACTAATAATACCTACCGTTTTGTGAATATTGTCGAGCAGGTATTTACCATGATCGGAGAAGGTAAACACGGCCTATGGCGTGTTCAAGACAATGGCATGATACGGGAGTATCGCAAAGCTGGCGCTAAAGGTATTCCTCAAAACGCTGATATTTTTGATAAAAAATATTTAACTACCTTAACTGAAAGCTATAGTCATTATTTACCTGACGAAAGTTGGAGTGGTTACAAGCTGCCACAAGATAAAGTAGATGAAAGTGGCTACTTAAAATACATTGACTTGCCGATTAACCACCCTAAATATCAAAGTAGATACGACAGTCACCAGCCTATTGATCTTCCCCACTGGTATTGCACCATGTCTGACTTCCAATTCCCATATGCAAAAAAAGCAATGGAGTTTGCCTTTACTCAACCTGCTGCTAATAAAGCAGGTCCCCTAGGCAAACGAGCAGGCTTAGACATTAATGAAAACTATACCAATATTTTAAGATTAAAACTGTTTGAAGATGCCAGAACCTGGGTAAATACAGGTACTGCTAATGAAGTTGACTGGCAAGCAATCGATACCAATAAAACCAAAGCAGAATTTTATTTGGTTGAGCGTCCCTTTTTTAATGAAAAATACCTGTTTTTAACTGCTGTATTTGACAATAAAACCAATCAGGATTTTTCTTATATTCGGCCTAATGGACCATACTATGAACATTTAGTTGCTAGCGGTGAGCGTCGTTTAAAAACCCAGGTTACCCAACAGCCTCGTTTTCATTTAGCAAACGCTCACCGTACCCAAACAGGTAAGAAAAAAATTGTTAGCGCTACCGGCACTCACTTATACGGCGTTCATCACCCTGATCGCGCCGCTTTTAATGGTGGTGGTGCATGTCCAATGAAAGGAGGTGATTGGGCAGAATATCCGAAAACCTCGGGTGGTGCTGGTTGGCCAACTAACTATGAAGAAGTCACTCCTCTTTGTGATGCAGTATTAATTGACATTAAGCTCACCACCAACTTGGATGGTGAAACCTGGAATGACCCCACCAAGTATTTGGGTAATGCTGGGCATGGCAGTTTAACCGTCGACTATAAAATCAATCCAGAGGGCTTCTATGGTGAATTTGTTGATCCCTATCATGTCAAGCGAGGGGTTACCAATCCAGCAGCCACTTATATTGGGCCAGTAGAAACCTTACACTATAAAACCGTCCGAGAGCCTGTTCGTTATACTCCCGTAAAGCAATAAGCTATTATTTATAATCTTTTAGTAGCCCTTATCAAAAGGGCTAACTGACTCTTTTACCCAATGAAGGTGCCTCAAACTTGATATTGAGTTAGCTTATGCTGCAAGTGTTGTTTAACTGCAGGCCACTCGCTATTAATTATAGAAAATACAACCGTATCTCGATATACACCTTCTGCAGTCTGATGATGGTTTCTTAACACCCCATCTTGCTTAGCACCCAGTCTCTCAATAGCTCTACGAGAAGCTTGGTTGTGCCAGTGAGTTCTAAATTCCACTGCAATGACATTTAGCTGCTCAAAGGCATGGGTTAATAACAATAACTTCGCTTCTGTATTAATCGCAGTCCTTTGGCAACGCCTTGCATACCAGGTGTAGCCTATTTCCAAGCGGTGATTTTTATTGTCAATATTACAAAAGCGAGTAGTACCAACAACAGTATTTGATTGTCTATCACGCACAGCAAAAGGTAAAGCTACTTGCTGTTCAGCCATCGCCAATGCTGTTTGAACATAATTGGTTGTTTGATCAGGAGCTGGCACAGAAGTAAACCATAACCGCCATAAAGCTCCATCTTGGGCTGCTTCCTGTAAACCAGGTATATGCTCCATTGTTAACGGCTCTAGCATAACCTGCTCACCAATCAGGGTAACGGGTACTATCCAACGACTGCTATTATTATTGCTATACCCATCTTTACTCATATTCATTAACTACACCTTCCAAAAGTCTACCTTTTACTTGCCAAGTGGCAGTCAAACAACACTAACCTTAACCGAAGATGAAGATAAAGTAGAACGGTAGCTGTCCAGCGGAAAAATAATCTCGCCCTGAAGGGTTATGGCTGTAAAAGCACTACTCGTTGTTGCTCATTGTTGATTTAGAACAACTAGATTTCTCTCTTCACGCCTAGATTAGCGCTTTTACAGTCATAACAGTGACGGTTCAAATAGTGTTAACAGGCCCTAGCTAAAAGTGTCGTTTTAAAAATTATTAGCTACTCTTGTGTGATGCATTCAAAGGATTGGGTCATGACTAGAATACCTTATATAGATAAACCAACTGGATTATCAGACGAACAAAAAGCAGTTTACGATTATATTTATCAAAGTCGTAAAAAAGTGGTGGGTGTTTTTTCATTTTTATTAAATAGTCCTCCACTGGCTCAACCTATAGCAGACCTTGGTGCGTATTTACGGTTTGATTCTATCCTGCCCGCAAATCTTAAAGAAATCGTTATATTAGTGACACTTAGTGAAAATTATTGTCAGTTTGAATGGTCTGCCCATGAAGAACTCGCTTTAAAAGCTGGTATTTCACAAGAGACTATTGACGTTATTAAATATAAACGCTCATTAACTGACGTAGAGTTAAGAGAGCAAACTATCATTCATTATGGGCGTGAGTTAATAAATAACAAGCGGGTCAGTGACACTGTATTTACGAAATGTAAACAGCAATTTAACAAGACAGAAATCACTGAAATCACTACCCTAATGGGTTATTATTCAATGGTGGCCTGTATATTAAACGCATTTGGGCTAGGCCCTCAACCTGGCAAACCTTCATTGCCAGAGCCTTCATTTAATCAACCAACAGCAAGCTCAATTAAACACACAATACCTGAAGAGCAATCAGTATAGCTTCAAATTATACATAATAAATAAAGCCTTTCGTGAAGAGTCTATACCCCATATGCGAAGGCTATCAAGTGACAAAGCCTCATAAGCCTATTGAAATAGGTGATTGGGGTAAGTAACGATGATAACAAAACCTAAACATGATTCGCGACGGGTATATTAGCCAGGGGATGAAAAAGGATGTCTGTTGACCTAAACCAAACCAATATTGATATTGATGACCCTAACTTTAAGCATATTTTTACCCACTTACAGGGTAATATATTAAAAAGTCATGGGCGAGATCATTCTCGTCATCTATTTATTAAATTTAAAGACAATGCTGAAAATAGTCGAAAATGGGTCAAGGCGTTTGCTGATAAAATAACGTCAACCCTGGAGCAAGAAAACCAGTCCACAGACTTTAAAAAAAATGGTAACAATCATCTATTTATTAACTTAATGTTAAGCCGCTCGGGTTATCAGGCATTAGCCGTAGATAAGTCACAATGGCCAACAGATAAAGCCTTTCTGGCAGGGATGAAAGAGCTTAGCCAAGAATATGATACCACCCCCAGACTTGATGAAAAGCGCCAACACCATCACCCCAAAGCGAATCCACTCAATGATAATTTATCTGACTGGGAACCTCCTTTTAAATCAACCATAGATGGCCTGATCATTTTAGCTTATGGCAGGCAACCCAGTGTCGATTTTGCGATAGCTGATGCAGCCGCAGAACAATACCTAGATAAACAAGTGGACCAACTCTCCTGTGAACTGGAAGCAGTAGCAGACATTATTACTGTACAACACGGCCATGTTATGCGTAACGATCAGGGCCAAGTCATTGAGCATTTTGGATTTGTTGATGGGGTCAGTAATCCCAAATTTTTATTTTCTGACTTACAAGAAGATTTTGAAAATGGTGGTTTTAACCATTATGACCCCAGTGCCTCGCTTCATACAGTCATGGTTAAAGATCCTGGTGGCGATGTTAGCAGTTATGGCAGTTATGTGGTTTACCGTAAGTTACAGCAAAATATTAAGGGCTTTTGGGACCGCTTAGCACTATTAGCCGGGACGATTAACGAAGTCAGTGGCAACTCAGAACCGATTAATGCTGAATATGCCGGTGCATTATGTGTTGGTCGGTTTAAAGATGGTACTCCTATTTCCGAACAGGCAACCAATGGTTGGACTAATTTATTCAATAACTTCAACTATGATGACGATATCAATGGCTTACGCTGCCCAATTCATTCACATGTACGAAAAACCAATCCACGAAATGATACTTTAAGACAATTTAATGCCCCACCAACAATAGAGCGCAGTCGCCGTATTGTTCGCCGGGGAATCAGTTATGGCTCAACTGACTTGTTGCCAGAAGATGAATGGACGGATGCTGGTTTGTTATTCCTTAGTTTACAAGCCAATATCGAGCAACAATTTATTTTTATGCAAAATACCTGGTGCAACAATAATAATTTTCTTAAAAAAGATACAGGGCTTGATCCGCTTGTAGGGGTGCCCACACCTAAGACAAAACCTGCCGCACAAACTTGGCCAAAAAAATGGGGCTCTAATGATCTGACAGGCAACCCTCCTGTTACTTTTGAGTTTTCTGGCTTTGTTAAAAATCGTGGTGGTGAATATTTCTTTATGCCCAGCATTAATTTTTTAAAACAACTATAGAGCATTTTTGTCACCAAAATACCGATTAACAATATTATTTATGGGGGTTGGCTATGACGGACGGAACAAAATCAACAAACTATTTATTGAATACCATCAAACAATATGATGTTTCACATGTATTTATGGTTCCAGGCGGTGTAGTCGACCCATTTCTTGATGAGTTTAGCGATCAACCAAATGGGATAAATGCAGTGGTGGCAGCCAGCGAAACAGGTGCCGCTTATATGGCCGATGGTTATGCTCGTGCCAGCGGTAAGTTTGGAGTTTGCATGGGAATTGGTGGCCCTGGCACCGCTAATATGATCGGTCCATTAGCCACCGCTTATACAGATCAATCTCCTGTGCTCGCCATTACAGGAGAAATACCTACATTGTGGAATGGTAGAGGTGGGTTTCAAGATGCCAGCGCTGCGGGCTTAAATGATATTAGTTTATTGAGGCCTGTTACCGCATTTGCCCAACAGATTCCTAACAGTAAACTGGTACCCCATTATTTACAGACTGCCATTAGAACCATGTTAGGGAATAAACCTCAACCCGTCAGTTTAAGCCTTCCCAAAGACATACAAACAGAAACAATTAATGATGAGCAAAATCTCGCTGCCTCCCTTCAAAATGAAATTAAACAACCGAGTTTTATAGACTTAACGGGTGCCAACCAATTACTCACAGGCCTTACTCAACATGCAACAGGCAATATTGCCATTCTTGCTGGCAGTGGCTGCACCCGTTCAGAGGCCAGTGAGGCGTTATATCAGTTTGCCAGTCATTATCAAATTCCCGTTGCAACCACATTAAAAGCCAAAGGCGTTTTCCCCGAAGACGATCCTTTATCACTTGGTGTATTTGGCTATGCAGGCACCAATCACTCGACAAGAGCACTATTAAATCATGACCCAGCCGATGCAAACTGCCCTAATCAAGGCGTTGACAATATTACTCTGCTTATCGTGATGGGTTCTAGCCTTAATCAGCGAGACACAATGCGCTGGGATCAACATTTAAGCCCCAAAGCTGGTATTTACCATGTTGATGTGGATAGCACCATATTCTCCAAAAACTTTCCGATTAATTATGCGGTTAACGCTGATGCAAAAACTTTATTAACCTGGTTGTTAGACCCCAATCAAGCCAAACAACTTGAAACACTAAAACAAGGCAACAAAAATCGGCAACAATGGCTGGCCACCATCAAAGAATATCCTCGCTATTATCAAGCGGAGGATATGCAAAATAATGCAACTCCTCTACACCCTGCGCGAGTTATTGCTGAGCTACAAAAAGCTGCACCTAGAAATACGGTGATTGTCGGTGATTCTGGTGCTCACCGCGCATTTGCTGGACATTATTGGAATAGTTGTTTGCCACGTAGCTACTTAACAGCCACTGCATTAGCGCCAATGGGTTGGGCCATTCCTGCTGGGGTCGGTGCTAAAATTGCCTGCCCGGAAAAACCCTGTGTCGTAATCACTGGCGATGGTTGCATGTTAATGAACGGCATCGAAATACAAACTGCGGCACACCATAATATTCATCTAATTGTTTTAGTGATCAACAACAGCGCACTAGGCAATGTATTTTTAAGAGCCAAATCCCCTATTGCCAAAAAAATTACCACACTCAGTACCCATGACTGGGCCGCTTTTTCTCGCTCACTAGGTGGTGGCGGTATTCGAGTAGAAAATCCAGATCAACTAGCAAAAGCATTTGAGCAAGCATTTAAAGCAACCGGTCCATTTGTTATTGATGCCCGGTGTGACCCACATTATGAAACACCAATTAACCCCTGGCGACAAGAAATGATAGAGCACACATCCTGGGTAGACGGATAGAAATATCCTTCGCATTGGGTATTTCTTTAACTGTAGGCACAGGACTGATTATAGAAAATAAGGACGCATCATTATGGCGAAACTCCCCTTACCCACTAGAGATGAACTTGATGATCAGGGCAAGGCTGTTTATGACAAACTGGCAGGCCCCAGAACAAGCTTATCCGGCATGTATCGTACGTTACTTAATCACCCCATATTAGCAGAGCATGTTGGTCAGTTAGGTACTTATGTTCGTTATGAAAGTAACCTGGCAGACGATATTCGTGAGTTGGGTATTTTAGCTACAGCCCGAGAGCTGGGCGCCCCTTTTGTTTGGGAAAAACATGTCCAACCAGCGCTTAAAGCAGGCTTACCCCAAAGTGTCATCGATCAAGTACTTGCTGGTGATATTGCGACTGCAGAAATAAAGCCTTTATATTTAACTACCTGGCAGGCTGCCCAACATATTGTTCACCAACGAAACATTCCGCCCAAAACCCAAAATATTTTAATCGAATTTTTAGGTTTAGATGGTTTACTTGATCTTACCATTGCTTGTGGTCTGTATCGAATGATTACCACTATTGTTTTTTCTTTTGAAGTGCCCTTACCGGAAGAAGGAGTCGCTCCTTTTTAAGCATATACCCTTCGCGAATAACTTTTAGGGGTTGTTTGTCGTCACTTCTCACCCCAACCACCTATTATTCATAGGTTCATGGGGCTTCGTCGCTTGACAGCCTTCCCTAAAAAATATTCGCATTGGCTATACTAACTATAAAAAAGGAATATATATCCTATTATCAAGGAGGAATTATGCCACATTTTACACTTAAAGATTTAGCCCATGATAAACAGGTTCCAGCCAATGCAGACGTTGTTGTCATTGGTGCAGGTATGTCTGGCTTATATGCCACCTGGCGTATTTTAAAAGATTCTCCAGACAAAAATATCGTTATTTTAGAACGCTCTCATCGTACGGGTGGCCGTTTAGACTCTGACTTGATTGAATTCAATGATGAGATTACTGTTAAGGAGGAAGAAGGCGGTATGCGTTTTACCTTCGATAATATGGACGATTTAATGAGCCTGTTTTTATTATTGGATATTGACAATCAGATTGTCCCCTTCCCAATGAACAGTGGTGGTAACAACAGACTGTTTTTTAGAGGTGAGAGCTTTAATAACCAAGTTGCCAAAGAAAATAATTATTCAATCTGGCAAGAGCTTTATAACCTTGAACCTATTGAGCAAGGTATCGATCCAAAATCAATCATTAATACTGTTTTTAATCGAATTCTTGATGTTAACCCTAATTTTACCGAACGACCAGACAAACGCACCCCCACCTTTTGGCAAAAGTTCCGGTTGGAATGTCAGTGGAATGGAGTTTGTCTAAAAGATTGGACGCTTTGGAATCTCCTCACCGAAATGGGTTATTCCAATGAGTGTATTACCCTTCTCTATCGTTTATTAGGTTTTAATGGCACATTTTTATCACAAATGAATGCAGGTGTTGCCTATCAGCTATTAGAAGACTTTCCTAATGATCCTCAATTTAAAACCTTTAAAGATGGCTTTAGTACTTTACCAAATGCACTGGTCAACGCAATTGGCAAAGAACGTATTTTCTTAAAAACCCATTTAGAAAGCATTGATAGACACGAAGAAAATGGCGATTATGCACTAAGCTATCAAACCACCGCACCTGATGGCACTACAACCTCTAATGTGATTCATGCCAAGCAAGTCATTTTAGGATTACCCCGGCTGGCTCTGGAAAAGCTGTTTATTAACTCCAATGCACTAAATCGCTTACCTGATGATCAATCCAAACAGTTATGGGATACACTGCAAACCACCACCAATCAGGCCTTACTAAAAATTAACTTATACTATGATAAAGCCTGGTGGGGTAATAACATAACTGGGCGTCCACCGGTTTCATTTGGGCCTAATTTTTCTGACTTACCATTAGGTTCAGTCTATCCATTTTATGCGATTGATAATGAACTGGTCGCAGCACTCGAATACCAAAGTTGGCTCAAAAGTCATCAAAAAGACGTGCCCGAACATTTACGAGAAAAAATTGACCAAATCAATCAAAATAAATACGAAAAACCGGCTGCATTAACTATTTACTGTGATTTTCTAAATATCAACTTCTGGAAAGCCCTACAACATAACGGTCCTTTATTTAACTCCCCCCTACAAGAGAAATATAAAGGGCATTTCTTTGCTGCTTCTCAGTCAGTGGTTAATACAGCTACTGAATTCTTTAAGTCACTGTTCTCAACTCACTATGTACCACAACCCACTTTAACTAGTGCACGTATTTGGGATGGCAGCACCCGCTTTGATGAAAACCCCAGTGAGCAATTTGGTTATGGTGTGCATCAGTGGGCATTGCATGCCAATGATAAGGCTGTTATGGAGCAGTTGGCTGAACCATTACCAGGCTTATATATTTGCGGAGAAGCCTATTCAGATTATCAAGGCTGGGTTGAAGGTGCGCTGCGCTCAACAGACATTGTGCTTGCAAAAGGGTTTAACCTGCCGCCTATCAGTGCCGTTTATGAGGAAACCCACCAACAGACACCTTCTGCTGCCATTAAAGAAAGTTACAATACCAATGCAACCCATTTAATTCGAGAATATATAGACCCCGACTTTGAACCCAATGCCCCCAAGGAGACAATTAACGCACCCGATTTAGATACTTCAAAAGAACATAATTATCATATATCATTAAATTACTTTAGTAAACGTTAGCTCCATCATTAATAGCACTAAAATATGTGCGCCTAAGAAGCCCGCCTCTGTGAAGCGGGCTTCATTAATTAATTATATCTGTATTAGCAGACTTCCGAATAAAGATACTCTTGTTTAACCCAACCACCACCACGAGGAGGATCAACCTTCAACATAGGCACTACTTGACGAGACTCAATTCTATATTCATGGTATTGATAGCCTCCAGCACTATCCGTAATTAAATAGTGAGCAACTCTGCATTGGTTTGTGATATTGATGATTCGAAGAGGGTTCTGGATAATTCTAAAATATTTTTTAAAGTCCGTAGTCATTACATAATCAGGCATACTATCGACGTATTCCTGATACTTACCAATATTTCCTGTCACCGTATTTGGCGAAGCAAAAACCCCACTAACAAACAGTGTAAAAACCACACCTATAACAGTATTAATTTTATTTCTATTCATTTTTAACCCTGTATATTTTATGTTTATTATTAACCAGACTTTAGTCGTACAAACAACATAAGCTGATAGCAAGAACTAACAATATAGTGAATTGCATGAACTCTAGAAATTATGCTTTAGTAGTAAGATGCACTCTAAAGGATAACAAGGCAGGTTTTTTCTTACATTTATGGATATGAAATAGTTCAGTCTCACGCATCCCTATCTATGCTTATATAATCAGTTAACAGCAACAATTATCATGAGTTGTATGAGTTGTATGAGTTGTATGAGTTGTATGAGTTGTATGAGTTGTATGAGTTGTATGAGTTGTATGAGTTGTATGAGTTGTATGAGTTGTATGAGTTGTATGAGTTGTATGAGTTGTATGAGTTGTATGAGTTGTATGAGTTGTATGAGTATCAGATCATATTGAAGTGTTATACTAAAAAGGGATAATCAATTCAGTGCAAATATTTATTAATGCACAATATTTACACCAAATCAACATCAACAAATATTGTTGCCTCTTTAGCAACAACTATTTTTTAATTACTTAAACTTCCAAAGCTGACCAGTTACATTTTGGCAATTATCCATAAATGCAGCACCACCAAGTGTAGATTCTGGAGCAAGCCTATTGCCTTCTAAACACTTATTTTTATTTTCTAAGAATTTGGTCGTTAGCTTAAAGTAACCATTTCCTACTGGAATTTTTTTCCACAGTTGACCCGTTACATTTTGGCAAGTGTCCATAAAAGCAGCACCGCCTAAAGTAGACCCTGGTGCAACCTTGTTTCCTTCTAAACATTTATTTTCACTTTCAAGGAACTGAGTGGTTAATTTGAAGTACTCACCTCCTACAGGAATTAATTTCCAACGCTGCCCTGTAACATTCTGGCAAGTGTCCATAAAAGCAGCTCCTTTTAAAGTCGATCCAGGCGCAACCCTATTTCCCTCTAAGCACTTATTTTCATTTTCAAGAAACATTGTAGTTAGTTTGTGGTAACGGCCAAAGTCGTTTGCTGAAACACTCGATACAATAGCTACGCTTGCCAACAACATTGAAATTTTTTTATAGTTCATAGGTTTTTAGTCCATAAAAACAAGATAATATTATGGTGAAAACACATCATAGTAAAACAGTGCATAACACCGCAGGCCATCTTAACAAACCAATGACTGAATCTCCAGAAACTCATTTGGCATAAGCGATACCAAAACACTACAACAGTTTTTAATCGACAATAACTTTAACAGTATTTATTATGGTCCTGATAAAGCAGTACAAATAAGAGTTAGCACTAACAATTTATTTATACATAAAGAATCTTCTATAAATATCTGGCTTATTCTTAAGCTAATCAACACATAAAATATAACAACAGCTATTTTTTTAATATAGCAACAATGACTAGCTTGCCTCATGGAGGAATAATGAAAATACTCAAATACCTAACAATAGCAATTTCAACCAGTTTACCACTTCAATTGTTTGCAACCCCTAACGAACTTGAAGTATTTAACGACTCAGACAAGAGCATTGATATGCAAATACATGGTAAATTCATAGGTCATGAAGTCCCTGCTGAAATAGCAAGTAGTATATCATGGTCGAACTTGAAAGAGTTATGCAACGCGGGTGCATCCAATACTATTTCAATTTCAGCTGATTTATGTGCAGCCGAGGTTTATTTATCTCCAAATACTTTGGATCAAAAAGCACTAGGTATAATACTGATTAATTTAGTCAGAGGTAATATAATTATTGTTCGTCAAGATCCAGTGTTGACTGGTTATCAGATAGTGCCATATGGAAATGGTCAATTACTAATAGAAAATACACAATAAAGTATATGGCTAGCAATGGTAGTTTTGAAGTAAAAGCAGTCTTAAAGTGAGCAGTGTTATACATACTGCTCATACTCAACTGGGGTTTCCTGCTTTCTGCTTTTGTTCGCGAAGGTAACCATGCAAAATTTCTGCATCTAACCCATGTAGCATTAACCGAAAACCTGCCTGAAGGGTAGAAAAAGGCACCGTTGGGTGACGGTTACTCACTAAGGTCACAGCCAAAGGATCACGCATCAATTTACTAATATAAATAGCAAAGGTTTCGTCTAACTGTAATGAGTTACTGGCTCGCCAAAAGTCATGGTCAGATAGCAGTAAGGCATATAACGGTGTATAGGCTTCAACGGCTGTCTGTAAGTCAATGATATTCATTATCCCCTGTTTACCTGGGTCTATATCAAACTCATCGTCGGTGATTGCATCGTAATTAATGACTTCAGGGGCTTCAAACTCACGCCCCGCATCTGTTAGCTTTTGGTTCAGTTCTGCTATAAAGTTATATACGTTAAGATCATGAATAAGGAAAGTATCGTCTTTTAAATCTTCAAGTTTTTTCGGCCTTAGCGGTATGGTTGACTCAATTGTTATCCCTGTATTATCAGCAATAAACTGAAGCAGCTCAGTACCAATGTTAAAGTGTCTTAAAATCAAATAATTAGCATCTTTTTTTACAAAGTGCTTTAACCCCCAATAAATGGTGTAATGTAACACTTTTGACGAACTCCACTTACTGGGAATAATCATCCTCAACAATTGCACGACAATAATCATTAGTCGCGCAAAAGGCCTTATAATTGGCAATAATAATCGCCGAGACCCACTATTTTGTCCTTGCAATAAAGCTCTTTTCGCAGACTTATGCATGGGCAGACTATTATCAAGGTATAATGCTAACCAGGGGTTAGGGTCATCTTTATGAATCTTTTGGTCAGAGAAATTATTATGCCATGTCATTTTAGTAATTGCCTAATTCTTCTAACTGCAATAGATAAAGCCTGGCTGTCACTTTAGCCGTACGGATAATTTCATTTTGGATATCAGGGATCGTTAAAATACCTGTGCTTAATATAGCTTCCAACTCATCAAGATGATCACCATCATGCTCGGCATGATAAGTATAAAACTCCAACTGCTCTGCTGATATGCCCATATTGTGCTGCAATGCTTCAGCAAACGTTCGGGCAAACTGCTTGCCTAATCCTTCGATAATAAACATTGCACCGATTAAATCAAAAGGGTTAGCTTGACTGGCTTTATAATACATCCAGGCAGATAATGCCTCAGAACCGATATTTTTGCCTTGTTTATGCAGTTCATTAATATCACCACCAACGGTCTGATAACAGCGTTCAAGCATTTTATAATCCTGATGTTCAGTTGTCGCATGACCAATGAACACTGCCCGTTGTTCCAAATAAGGCTCTGTAATTGAAGACGCTGCTCGACAAATCCAACCACTCCCCTCTTTTACTTGATGATAATGGTCTGCCAATAAGCGGCGATAGTCTTCTAATTGCAGCTGGTTATTCATTGCCCGATAAATAATCGGTACTTGTAGTAAACGGCTTTCAAAATCAGCCCACACAATCGTCAGTTGACGTAATACCTGCTGAGTAGAAATCAACTGAGAATCTGAATTTGTCATAATGACAACCTTAATTATTATCAAACACGGAGAGATGCATAAATGAACAAATACCCCGACCACTTTCAGGCACAAAACACAATATTTTTTGACCTGCTGTCAGTGGTTTGGCTTTTACCAGTTCATCTAACATAATGAATATTGAAGCAGTACCTGTATTACCACAATGGACTAAATTAGAAAACCATCGCTCTTCAGGAATCATCGCCCCTGTTTTAATTAACAGTTTTTTCATTTCTTGCCCCAAAGATTGGGCAGAATAATGGGGAAGAAAATAATCGATACCATTAGGATCAAGTTGATAGTTATCCAACAACTCAAGGTAATACCCAACCCAGGCAGGAAACATTTTATAGAGCAAAGTAAAGTCTTGTTTCAGCGCAATTGCCCCTGCCTGGTATGCCTCAGCAGGGCTGTTATATAAGTTCCATGGCTGGTTCTTGGCTGCTTTATTTGTAGCAGCACCAGCATACATACAAGGGGGAAAGCGGTCAGCGAATGACTTTTGCTTGATCCAGTCGACTCGCAAAGAGATTCCTGTTGCTTTAGGTTCTGGTTCAAACACCACGGCACCGGCTCCATCAGAAAGGGTCCAGCGTAAAAACTCCAGTTCAGGATCTGGTCTTGAGTCTTCATTATAGAAAGGTTGATAAAACCCTGGTTGAAACCAACGGCTGGAAAACTCACTACCACTGGCAACAGCCAGCCGAGCCTCATGGGTTCGTACCGCAAGCCAGGCACTTTTAGCCGCCATTAGACTACTGGCACAAACACTTTGGAACGAAGCTAGCTCCAACGGTGGAATACCTAACTCACCGTGAACTGCACTGGCAAAACCTGGTACTAGATAGTCACCTTGTGTTGTGCTTGTAGCTAAATAATCAGCGTTATCAGGTGAACGTTTAGCATGAGCAAATGCATCATGAATAGCTTCTGCCGCCATTTGTGCATTAGTATGGGTATAGTTACCACTGGCTGTTAATGCGTAATAACGCTTTTTAATGCCATTTTTTCGTAAGGTTGCTGTACCCAGTGAATCACTTCGGTCACTAATCTTACCAATAATAGAGCCGATCTCATCATTGCTCACCGGCTCACCCGGTAGACATTTACCAACGCCTGTTATAAATACGTCTGTCATCTCATACACACTTTGCTAACAAACTTAGATTGCTTTTAGGATAACTGATAAGGTGATAAATGTCGGTAACCATTCTCAAAGTTCAAGCACCTGATACTCAACAGCCTATGGAGTAATACTGCTATACTGGTTATTTAATAAATTAAATCAGTAATTCTAAATATCACATCTATTGTGTACTATCAGGTACGTTATAGTCATGCTTATTAATGTTTACACGGAGATGTTGAGTGAATATTTGGATTTTTAGTGCAGGGGTTTTGGGGTTGTTAACTTCACTGGTTCATATTTTTGCAGGACAAATCGACCCTGTTCGGCCATTTCTTAAATCTGAGCTAGACGATATCCCTAAAGCAACGTTATTAGCCTGTTGGCATATAGTAACAGTCATTCTTGTCACATCGTCAGCGATATTGACATATGCCGGATGGGTGAATGCAAACTACCTTACTACTGTAGTGTTAGGGCTCTCTCTAACCTATGTTTCTTTCGCAGCTGTTTTTATGTGTGTGGGCTGGTACTTTTTTAAACATCACACATTCATTAAACTTCCACAGTGGGTGCTGTTACTGCCGATTGGTGCCTTAGGTTTTATTGGTTCAGGGCAATACTAGCGATGACTCTACCAACTTAGAAGGAGTCTTGGGTAAGTATTATGGTGGGCTAACCTCAGTCACGACGAGTGAATTAAAAATATGAGCTTGCATTGCGAAAAGCCATCATCAGTTTTCACTGAAAAGGTCGCAGCTGTGAGCGACCTCTATCCGTTATTTGACATAATTTCCAAGTTTAATTGTTTTAGAAAGTTTAACATGAACTGAGTTCTTTTCTTTGCTTCTAGTTTAGCTGACTCAGTGTTTACACTGTCAGCAATCAACAAAAGCTTCTTATAAAAATGATCAACGGTATATTTCTCATCATCTGGTAATCTTAACTGGCAAAACGGATCATCAGTACTATAAAGCTCTCGTTCTAGCTTCGCGCTTACTTGCATACATCGAGCGATGCCTATTGCACCAAGCGCATCAAGACGATCAGCATCCTGGACAATTTTGGCCTCTAGTGTTCTTGGTGTGATGTTAGCGCTGAAGCTATGGGCAACAATAGCATGATGTATTGGCTCTAAATATTTTTCAGGGTAATTGATTTCACTTAAAAACTGAACTGCTTTATCAGCAGCATATTTTGAGCTATTGGTTCTGTCAGGATGGTTCTTAGGTAATGAAAAACAATCATGTAGCCAAGCCGCTGGAGTTACTATTTCACTAGCAGCTCGTTCTTGTTCACATAACTCTTTAGCTGTTTTTACAACTCTTAATATATGGTTAAAGTCATGAGCTAAGTCTGTTTTCATCTCAGCAATAACAAATGCCGAAGCTAATTCTTCTAATTGATTTAACAAAATTCTACCACTCTTACCCTATTATGTATTAGCTGTATTTTGTTTTATGGGTGCTAGCAACGCATAAAAAATCCAAGCAAACCATGAGATAAAAACCAAAGCTAATAACCAAGCCAGTTTTTCGCCACCAGTAGTTTTACTCGATGATATTACGACAATTAAGTTTAACGTTACTCATACTTAGATAAGTATTAAACGTAGCAACGTTTAGATTAAAGAGGGTTGGGTGTTTCCTAACTAAAAAAGAACCTATTTAAGCTCGATCACCTACTTCTATTGCATCAACCACACCATCACGAAAAATTACTACACCTAAAAATTTACCTTTTCCTCGATTATATTTCCATTTTTCTATATTTATGTATGTAACCGCTTCAGAAGAGTATCCGTTTAAGTTATTCCAATTTGATTTGTTAACAATTTTTTGACTTAAATCTTCTTTTAACATTGGTTCTTTACAAAGCAAGAGTACCTTAGCTTTTGAATCACCTGATGTAATTAATTTACTACCACAACGCATACGGTCTGTATATCCATTTGCAACTGATACGAAAGTTGTAAGTAAAACTAATACAGATCTAACAGTTAGTTTTTTAGTAGTGCTTAGCATAGCTTTTTACCTTTCAGGTTATCGATAGCTTAGCTTCTCCTTATAGGACAGGTAACAAGATCGTTTTTTAATCAGCTAGTACATTCTTGTAACATACATATAAAAACCAAGAGCAGCTACAAGGGATTATACCTACTATGAACTGGTTAAGCTTTATGAACCGGGGTTTGAGGCGTTTACTCTACAACAAGTTGCTCTTTAGCAAGCTCTCCTGATAAACACCTTGGTATATCAACATCCTCATTATATACCGCATGATAGTGGTATATACCGAAAGGATAGTGGAATGTTGCTCCAACATGGCCATTACATTTATCAAGGTTTTGGGGGGGTAACCCTGTTATTTCTTTACGCCCATATATAGGAAAGCCATCCATTGCATACCCTGTCAGTTGTGATTCGTATTTTTGTGGTATTGATTCACACTGAACTTCAAAAATATGATTACGAAGGAGTTTTTCATTAATTGTTTCAGGGATAA